>NZ_DKIK01000037.1:0-27304 GCF_002454215.1 Acinetobacter sp. UBA6720 | reverse complement strand
GTCATAGCAGTGATTATTATGCTGCTTGGCATCAGAATGATTTTCCGAAAGCCGACAGATGCCGCACCATCGCTAGATTCGACTTTGCATATTGATGAAGATAGTCAAAAACCGATTATTCCACGTCATGTCCGTGACCAACTGCAAACGGTGGTCGTGGAACCTGCAGAGCGTAAAGAGCCGATTTTAAGTGATGCTCCAGTCGATGCAACAATAGCGGGAAAAGCTGAACCAAAGGCTTTAGATGCAGATAGTGTAGTAGAGAATACTGATGCTGAACCAAGTTTAGTGGCATCAGCTGACATAGAAAATAAAGCAGTAGACTCAGCCACTCCTGAAAACACTGCAACAGAATCAACGACTGAAAGTACAAACTCAGCACTTGTCGATGACCAAGCGAAGGCCGATAAAGCTGAATTTAGTTTAAATGCCAACGTCGAAAAAGCCGAAATTTCAGAGTTTGACGATGAAAGTAGCATTTTAGATGCACATTTGTATGAGCAAAAAATTGTCGATGATGAAAGTGCCTTAGCCACAGCAGAGTCGTTTATTGCCCTGAATGTTTATCCTGAACGTCGTGCGTTGTCTGGTGAGAAAACCTTAAAAGTTTTAATGAAGTATGGCTTGCGTTTTGGCGAAATGTCTTGTTTCCATCGTTATAACGAAGATGGAACCAAGTTGCTGTTCTCTGTGTTGCAAATTACCGATACAGGTATGGATGGTTTTGACTTGGAAAATCTGTCAACCGATCCAATTAAAGGCTTGGCCTTTTTCTTGGCCTTACCACACCGTGATGTCCAAAATGCCTTTGACACCATGGACAGTATTTCACGTTTGATTGCCCGTGAAATAGATGGAACGGTTTATGACCAAAATAATCAAGAGTTCACGCCTCAACTGCGTGAGCATTGGCGCCACTTGGCGATTGATTACCGTGCTGGACAGGCAATCGACGCTTAATCTGATTGAAAGCAACGGTAACGATTTCTATAATACACAGCAGAAATACAATTTTTAGGGCGGAACAAAGACCGCCCTTTTTTATGGTGAAATTATGACTCAAACTTCAACTGTCGTTGCGCAAATGCGTCAACTGATCCAAATTTTGGCACAGCATAATCATGCTTATTATGTGATGGATCAGCCGACCATTTTAGACAGTGAATATGATCAGCTTTTTCATCAATTGAAAGCTTTAGAAGAACAATACCCCGAGTGTATTCAGCCAGATAGCCCGATCAATAAAGTCGGTGCTAAACCTTTGGCGAAGTTTACGAGCGTGACGCATGTGGTACCGATGCTGTCTTTAGGCAATGTGTTTAATCAAGAAGAACTGTTTGCCTTTGCACGCCGTGCAGAAGAACGTTTGCCGAATCAAACGATTCAATACGATGTCGAACTGAAGTTTGATGGTCTTGCCATTTCACTGTGGTATGAACAGGGTGTGTTGGTGCGTGGGGTGACGCGTGGTGATGGTGAGACAGGGGAAGACATTACCCAAAACGTCAAAACCATTCGTAACTTGCCCAAGGTGTTGAGCACAGATCAGGGTGAAGTGCCTACGCTACTGGAAGTTCGTGGCGAAGTTTTGATGCCTAAAGCTGGCTTTGAAAAGCTCAATGCAGAAAATGAAGCCAAAGGTGAAAAGACTTTTGCCAATCCACGGAATGCCGCAGCGGGAAGTCTACGTCAGTTAGACCCGAACATTGCGGCTGCACGTCCACTTGCATTTTATGCTTATGGTATTGCGCAGTGTGTACCCAATCATGGTCAAAGCACCATGTCGGAAAGTCTAGAGTGGTTGCAACAGTTTGGTTTTGCAGTCGGTGAGCGTCATTTTGTCTGCGATAGCATTCAAGAAGTTCAAGCTGTTTATGAGCAAATCAATGCGGAACGACCACAATTGAGTGTGGAAATTGATGGCATGGTGATTAAGGTCAACAGCCTTAAACAACAGCAACAGCTAGGCTTTTTAAGTCGAGAACCGCGTTGGGCAACGGCATATAAATTCCCTGCGGTGGCTGCGCTTACCACGGTTGAACATATTGACTGGCAAGTAGGCCGTACAGGTACATTGACCCCTGTGGCGCGGTTGAATCCTGTTGCTGTGGGTGGTGTTACCGTTTCAAATGTCACCTTGCATAATATTGGGGAAATTCACCGCCTAGATGTGCGAATTGGCGATACTGTCAGTGTTTACCGTAGTGGTGATGTGATTCCCAAAGTGGAAAAAGTGTGGCCTGAGTTCCGCCCTGTTGATGCCACTGAAGTTGAACTCCCGAGCCAATGCCCCGTGTGTGAATCGCCTGTGGTAATGCCCGAAGGTGAAGCTTTAGCACGTTGCTCTGGTGGTTTGTATTGTGCTGCACAGCGTATCGAGGCAATTCGCCACTTCGTATCCCGGAAAGCGCTTGATATTGAAGGTTTGGGAGATCGTTGGGTCGAATCACTGTTACATCTTGATTTGCTTAAAGATGTGGCTGATATTTATCACCTACATGAGCACCGAGAAAAGCTATTAACCATTGAAAAAATGGGTGAGAAGTCCGTTCAGAACTTGATTGATTCGATTGAAAATAGCAAGAAAACGACTTTGGCTGCATTTATTTATGCGCTGGGGATTCGTGGGGTAGGTGAAACCACAGCGCGTATGTTGGCCAATACTTTCCAAACTTTAGATGCGTTACGTGTCGCAGACATTGAAGCTTTAAAGAAAACTCCAGATGTGGGGGATATCACGGCGGAGTGGATTGTCGACTTTTTTCAAGCACCGCATAACCTTGAAGTTTTGGACCGATTATTGGCTGCAGGTATTCACTGGGACGCGCCTGTGACACCAAGTCGCCAACCTTTAAATGGTGAAAGTTGGGTCGTGACAGGGACACTCAGTACGATGGGCCGTGATGAAGCAACACAGCTCTTGCAAGCACTAGGTGCACGTGTCAGTGGTAGTGTGTCGAGTAAAACCAAGTGTGTCGTTGCAGGTGAAAAAGCTGGTTCAAAGCTGGATAAAGCGGAGAAGCTTGGGATTGCTGTGATCAATGAAGCTGAGTTTATTCAACTAATGAAAGATTATGGTCAGTTAGAGGCTTAGATTGTTGACTCAGATTAAATCAGAAATATGATACTCGAAAACGTCATCTGCAACCTGCGTGGTGTAAATAAGATAATGTTTCTGCGACATATTTCTGATACATCAAAAAGTGGTCAGGTTTTGCAGATGAGCATGGTTTTGCCTACTTTTGCCAAAACAAAAGTAGGGCCAGCTGCAGGCTAATGATGAAATGGGGTGAGAACTTGATAAGACTCCGCCAAGATCATTGCTTTTCAATGAGCTGGAGGAATATTTAAGTCAAATTCATGTAATTTATTTCAAGGAATATATTGCTTGATTACACCATCATCGAGCAATTGTTGAAAGTGCTCAACGAGACTTTCTTTGACATCTCGGTATTTTAAACCCAATTCTTTTTGGCTCTTGTTCGCATCAAAATAAATCGGATAACCCATATTTAACTCAACAAACTCGCGGCTAAAGCCAATGAATGGACCAATCACCTTAAAGGCTGCTTTGGGCAGTTCATTTCGTGGAAATGGAAATTTCCAACCAAAATGAGCTTTAAGCAATTGACCGATTTCAAGCAGACTTAAAGTTCCACCACTGACGATGTAACGACCTGTTGCTTTTGGGTTGAATGCTGCTTGTAAGTGCGCTTCAGCAACATCTTGAACATCGACCACACCATTCCACATGGGTGGGACACCTGCTAAAGTCAAGCCATTGGTAAACTGTTGTAAGACCTCAATCGAACCTGACTGTGTATTTGGTGTCAATGAACGACCAAAGACCAACGCAGGGTTAATGCAGACCAACTGCCAACGATCTTGTGCCTCAGCCATTGCCCAAGCTTTACGCTCAGCCATCACTTTAGAATATGGATAAGGCTGATGGGTCTCAGAACTACTGGTGTTCCAGTGACTTTCATCAAAAGTATTATGGTCCGTTTTTAAAATATCAATCGCATCACCATAGGTCGATGCAATACTCGACGTAACAATGACACGTTTAACTGACTCAGTTTCATTGACGGTGTTTAAGACATTTTCTGTACCCAAAACAGCAGGTTCAATGATGTCTTTCACTGCATCTTTATAGTTGGTGACGACGAAAGGAGAGGCCATATGAAAGACAATTTCACAACCTTGCATCGCTTCTTTAAAGGAATTGGGTTCGAGTAAATTGGCCTTAAATAGTTTCAGTGTTCCTGCACTGCTTTCTGCAATTTGAGATAAATGTGCGAAGCTTTGGGTTTTGTTCAGGTCACGTACAGTGGCATGAACGGTATAACCTTGGGCTAATAATTTTTGAATCACCCAACTGGCAATATAACCCGATGCACCTGTGACCAGTACAGGCGCTTGTGTTGCTAAATTTGTCATAGATCAACCGTTGTTGTTTTAAGTATAGGCTTAGTGTAAACGTGAATGCAGGGAAAGTCTTTGCTTCAGTACCGAACTGATGACTGACTTATTCGTTATTTTACGATAGTTCATTCAATTTAATTTAATATATATAGGGTTTATTGAAAAATCCTAAATTTATATTTTAGATCAAATAAATAAGTCAAACGAGAAAATTCAATTAATAATTATTTACATTGTGTATATAATAATCATTATCATTTAGTTTAAGCGTTGTTTCAAATGAAAACCTTTTCAAAAAAAATTCTTGCAAGTTCTGTTGGTATTTTAATGATGGGAGGTGGCTGTTTTCAGCTTGCCTTTGCTGAGGAAGAGGTTTCGATTTTACCTGCCTTAAAATCAGAAGCGCAGGCACAACAACAAAACTATGCAGATGGTAAGTTAGCCAAAGAAGCTAAGTTAGGCGCATTGGGTAATAAGTCTGTCATTGATACCCCTTTTAGTGTCACGACATATACTGCAAAAACAATTTCTGATAATCAAGCTGCGACGGTTTCTGAAGTTCTTAAAAATGATCCGAGTATTCGTGAAACGACCAATTCAGGTCATTTAAATGAAAACATTCAGATCCGTGGTTTCTCTGTAGGTTTTGAAGACTACAATATTAATGGTCTATATGGCATGGCGCCAACTGGACGTATTCCAACAGATATTATTGATTCAGTCACTGTTCTTAAAGGTCCTAATGCTTTAGTGGCGGGCATGGCACCAGCTGGGAGTGTTGGTGGTGTGGTCATGGCGCAAACAAAGCGCGCTAATCAAGATCTGACACGTGTAAGTGCAAGCTATGAAGACGATGGTTACTATAAATCAGGCTTTGATGTTGCAAGACGTTTAGGTAATAACAAGGAATTTGGTGTACGTGTCGGTGGCTCTTATGGGCAAGGTGAACATATCATTGATGGGATGGATGATACAAATTCAACAGGGGTCGTGGCACTTGACTATACAACGGATAAGTTAAAACTAAACTTTGACGCTTATGCGGTACGAGATAAGCGTGATAATGGTTCACCTGCGATGGTTGGATTTATTCCATGTACACCTAAGTTAAAGGCATCCCAATGTACTACACCATATAAATTAATGGATGCACCGAGTGGGGATAGTAATTTCTTCCCAAACATTCACGGTGAGCAAAGTAGTCAATACTTAGGAGTATCAGGCGAATATAAACTTAGCCCTGATTTAAAAGTATTTGCGGGTGTAGGTTATAACGAAAAAGAATATTCAGGACATATCTTTGGTACACGTTTAATCGTTAATAACACAAATACAGGTGCTGCCAGTTCACAATATTATCGGGTGGGTTATCAAGAACATGCTGTCGCGGCTAATCTTGGGCTAGAAGGTAAGTTTGATACTGGTGCTATCCAACATACACTTGGCTTACGCGCCGATTATCTGACACGCAATTATTGGCAGCATTCGGCAGCAACATCAAATGCGTTTGATACTAACCTATATAACCCAATTGTAGATGCATCTGAACAAATGCCTACGTCATATCCAACTATCGTACCTTATGTCGATAACCGCTATGTCAGCTATACATTAACTGATCAAATGTCGATGTTAGACGATAAATTACAAGTCATTTTAGGTGCTCGGTACCAAGATATTGACACGAAAAATTTATATAAAAAGACGAAATATTCATCAGATAAACTTTCCCCAAGCTTAGGTCTCGTCGTTAAACCATTCGGTGAAGATTTATCTTTCTATGCAAGTTATGTCGAAGGACTATCTGAAGGGATAACAGTTTCAGATATGACTTATCCAACTGCAACAAATAAGGGGGAGACATTAGCCCCTTATCAAACCAAGCAATATGAACTAGGGACTAAATACCAAGTGGGTTCTTGGCTCAATACTTTAGCGCTTTACCAAATTGAAAAGCCTGAGGTTTATCAGGACACTGTAACTAAGGCTGTTAAAGATGATGCTGAGACACGGTCTCGTGGTATCGAGTTTTCAACAGCGGGACAGCTAACAGAAGATTTAAGTTTGATGGCGAACTTAGCTTATATTGATGCTGAATATGTTAAATCGGGGACAGCATCTCAAGTAGGTAATACTGTAATTGGTACACCTGATTTTACTGCTGGTTTGGGTATGGACTATAAAATTCCTGTCGTTGACGGTTTGAGTGTAAATGCTCGTGCATCTTATGTGAGTGAACAATACTTAAATACGGATAATAGTTTAGAGTTGCCTGATTACACGATTTTGGATTTGGGGGCTAAATATGCGACAAAAATTGGTGGTGTAAATACAACATTTAGAGCCAATGTAAATAACTTAACCGATGAAAAATATTGGTCAGGAGTCTTTGGTAGTAACTATGCCATTTTAGGTGCTGGTCGTACCTATAAACTTGGTGTCACTTTCGATTTCTAATTTTTGAGATTAGCCCATTGCGATGCAGTGGGCTTTTTTATGTCTGAATGCTGCCTCATTTAAGTTGAAAGCAATGATTAAATTTCTCGGTTTACTCCTGTGCTGTAGTGGTTGTGTCCTGCTGTATTTGACCCATGCTAATCAAACTGTACTCAAGCAGGCTGTGGCGAAAAAGTACCGCTGGGTCGGGCTTATAGGTCTTGTTTTGGCATTGGTTCTTTTACTGTCGGTATTACCAAAACTGGTAGCAGTGTTGATGTGGTTACTGATTCCATTGGTGTTGTGGTCAGCACTACCATTTCTTCCTTTATTACATGGGGCTTTGACGCATGACGTTGCTACGCGATCAAAAGATACAACCTGACTGGTGGACGAAAAGCTTTGCGGGTGCAGTTCTTGGACTTAGTCTAGCTTTCGCTTTAGCTGCATTAATCACGATGTGGGGACTTCAATCTGAGCATCGTGGCCTTGCGCCGCAGTTAGGGATGTGGTCGATTCCGTGGATTTGGTTACCACTCTTTTTCGTGGCCTATTTTATTCCACGTGGTTGGCAGTCTATTGTAATTTATATGTTTTTCAATGTAGTGGCTTACGCACTCGTGTTTTGGCTTAGAGGAGAATAGGGTATGAAGGTACGTACAGATATTCTCCGACTTGCCAAAGAGTTGCATACATGGGTCGGGATTTGCGCGGGTATTCTCTTGTTCATCTGCTTTTTTGCAGGTGGGCTAAGTATGTTCCAGCATGATTTGAGTAAGTGGGCAACACCACCACAACAAAGTTTACATACGGTTGAATTGCATCAGTATAATGACTTGGTATCCCAGGTGCAGCAGCGCTATCCTGAAGCGCAAAAAAGCTTTCAGATCAATTTAAACTCTAAAGAGTTTCATCATGCCCCGATCCAGTGGCAACCTGCGCAAAGTCAAGTGCATGATGATCATGACTTTGATACCGATCAAAGTGCAATGTTGGCGACACTGAAACCAGATGGCAGTTTACAGGTTGAACAGGAAAACCTATCCAAACTGGGTTGGTTGATTGAACAACTACATGAAACAGCAGGCATTCCGGGCATGCTTGGGCACCATACGCTCGGTGTTTATGTCATGGGTGTGGTATCTGTCTTATATTTTTTAGCGCTGATGACAGGTTTGATTGTCCTCTTGCCAACGTTGGTCAAAGACTATTTTGCGATACGGCAAGGCAAGAACAAAAAACGCTTTTGGCTTGATGCACACAATGTGATTGGCATTACCAGTTTACCATTTCATATTTTGATTAGTGTAACGGTGATTGTTTTTGCATTTCATGATCTCTTTTATGATGGTTTAGGGCAACTGGTCGCAAAAGGCAAACCATTGTTTGAGCGTCCTGCTGCGGTGCAGATTGTAGAACCAGTCCCTCCATTGGATGTTGAAAAAATACTCTTGCAGGTACAGCAACAAGCACAGGGCTATGAGGTTTCGTCTGTAAGTTTTAATAATCTCGACCAGCCCGCGAAGGCATCCGCCCGTGTGAGTTTATACAGCCCTGACCAGATGTTACGCGGTGACAACTTCGATGTGATGTTTTTCAATCCTTATCAGCCCGCACCTTATAGTACGGTCAATTTAAATACCCAGAGTTCAGCTCTAGATCAACTGATTCGATCTATGTTCAGTTTGCACTTTGGCAACTATGGCGGAGATTTTACTCGGTGGTTGTATTTGGCCTTGGGGATGGGCGGGGCATTTTTATTTTATTCAGGCAATATTCTATGGATTGAATCGCGTGTAAAGCGACAAAAAAATCCGAATTTAGCACTACCTGCACAGCGCAAGGATGTGCAATTCATTGCAAACTTAACCATAGGGTCATGTTTAGGAACAGTCCTTGGCATTTTTATGAGTATGTTGATTGGGCGTTGGGCTTATGTCCTCAGTCCTGAACTACACAGCATCAATGCATGGTTTATGTATATCTATTATGCAATTTTTATCTTTAGCCTCATTCTTAGTTTTGTACTTGGTGCTGCAAGGGCTTTGCCTACATTGTTACTCTTTATTGCAGTGACTTTATTGCTGTTGCCTTTAACCTCAATGCTTGCTTTGCTGTTGCCCGAGATTGGTTTATGGTCATCTTTTTCCTATTTATGGTGGATTGATGTATTTTCCATTCTTTTTGCGGGGCTATTTTTACGGTTTTATCGTCAAGCACAAGCGCGTGTACAGTCCGCAGAAGTAGGTTCAATTTGGTCTGTTGCTTCATCCAAGTGAGTCTTTTTCAATGTGTTTGGTGGTTGAAATAAGAAGCATTTTTAATGGTTACAAAATAAAGCAGAGGGCTATTTAAGCTGAAAAAGCCTTTGCAAAAGGGATGAAGTTTTGCAAAGGCTTATTTTATAACTATTATTTTGATAATTCATACTGCAAATGCGTATGTTTCTCATTTTAATTTTATAAAAATCATAAACTTACATAATTTAAATTTTGCAAAGTGAATTAAATGTGTCCATAATGGTTGCATTAAAGATTGGAGATTTTGAAATGCGTGGCAATCCTGAAGTCGTAGACTACTTAAATATGTTGATCGGTGGAGAATTGGCTGCACGCGATCAATATCTGATTCATTCACGTATGTATGAAGATTGGGGCTTAAGCAAAATCTTTGAACGTATTGATCATGAAATGCAAGAAGAAGCACAACATGCGGATGCGATTATTCGCCGGGTTTTGTTTTTGGAAGGCACACCGAATATGCAACGCGATGATGTTGAAATTGGTGAAGATGTGGTTTCATGCTTAAAAGCCGATTTAAAGCTCGAATATCATGTACGTGAAAAATTAGCGCAAGGCGTAAAATTGTGTGAAGAAAAGGCTGATTACATTACCCGTGACATGTTACGTCAACAAATGTCAGATACCGAAGAAGACCATACTTATTGGTTAGAAAAACAATTACGTTTAATCGAGTTGATTGGTCTACAAAACTATATTCAGTCGCAAATGTAAGAGATGCGAGCCATTTTATGTAAAGATGGCAGTTGCATTTATATGGTAAGAAATCAAAAAGCCTTCGAATCAATGTTCGAAGGCTTTTTTGTAGGGGTTATTTTTTAGAGAACTTTTGAATATCTGCCAATACTTGTCCCGCATGGGTTTGGGTATTCACACTACTGTAGTGATAGACCACCGTACCTTGTGGGTCGATCAGAAAGGTTTCACGTTTCGCAATTTTAGCGATACCTAAGTTCCGTACGATGCCGAGCTGATTGGCCAGTTGATGATTGTTATCAGCCAAAATAGGGAAATTCAGCCCTAACTTTTTCGAAAATTTTTGATGTGACTGTACATCATCCAGACTTACGCCTAAAACCACGGCATTATTTTTGCTAAATTGTGGGTAGAGTGCTTTGAACTGATTGGCTTCTTGTGTGCAACCTGGTGAGTCATCCTTCGGATAAAAATAGAGAACGACCCACTTGCCTTGATATTGTTTGAGCTCATGCCATTTGGCATTTTGATCTTGTAACTTAAAACTCGGAGCTGGCTTACCCACCCACTGCTTTTGCTCTGATGAAGCGCTTGAAAAAGCCGGTGCTGCATAAGTGGCATTACTGATGGCACAGAAACTACCCAGCGAAATTAAGCTAATCGTTGCCATTTGCATTATTTTCATGATGTAGGCTGTCTTGAAAAGTATTGACTTGATCTTAGCAAATTTTAAGGCGCTAAAGGGCTGATATTCTCAGATCCAACTCTGAACTTCTTCAGCTCGATTTAGTGCTTATTCAAAAGGCTTGCTTTGCAATGGAGTCTGAGGTTTCATACTGTTTGAAATTTACAGTTTTAGAGTCGGCATTGAATCAACGTATTTTACTCATCACAGGCTGGGGTGGTGGGACCAAGTTACTACAACCTTTGGCTCATGCTTTGCAACACCAAGGGCATACGGTTGAGCTGATCAATATTTTTAATGGATTGGACGCACAGGTGTTGCAGCAACATGCTGAACAAGCCAAAGACTTTGATGTCTTGATCGGTTGGTCTTTGGGAGGGCAACTGGCGACTTTATTGGTTGAGGCTGTGGAAAAGCAGTATCAACAGCAAAAAGTATTAATCACTTTGGCTTCAAATCCGTGCTTTGTGGCGTATGAAAATTGGCAAACTGCAATGAGTCCAGCGACATTTCAAAGTTTTAAACAATCCTTCGAAGCAGACGCGATTGCAACATTAAAGAAATTTGGATTTATGGTGTGCCAAGGGACGGCAACCACCAAGCAAGATTTTTTGCAGTTGCAAAGTTTGCTTCAGCCTCAGTCTTTAGATCTGTTAAAACAGGGATTAAATTGTTTAGAGTATTTAAATACGGTTGAGATCTTACAAAAATATACGGGACATCAACTCCATCTGTTGGCTAAACAAGATTTTTTAGTTAGCTACAAAGTCATGGATAATTTAAAAGCTTTAGGTGCAAATTTTTTAGATGTGATGCTTTTAAGTGGTTCACATGGGCTTCCAGTTTTTCATGCCGATGAAGTAACTGACCAAATCTGCCAATATTTACAAAAAATGGATTAAACAACTTGCTGAGTGGCGAATATCGCAATTTCTTTTTGATGCGCGCAGGTTTAAGATCAGTCAAAATGAAATTTTGCTGTAACTGTAGTCGATATGGAGTTAAGGATGACTAAGATCAATGCCAAACTGGATGCTGAGTTGGATGACTTAGCATTTGATCGAGAACATATTTGGCACCCTTATACTTCGATGACCAATCCGCTTCCCACCTTTAAAGTCAAAAAAGCCTTCGGTTCAACCATTGAACTAGAGGATGGTCGTCAGTTGATTGATGGCATGTCTTCGTGGTGGTGTACCATACATGGCTATAATCATCCTGAACTGAATCAGGCCGTGACAGATCAACTGCAAAACATGTCGCATATTATGTTTGGTGGTTTTAGTCATGATCCCGCCATTCAACTGGGCAAATTACTGTTGCAAATTACCCCGCCAAGTTTAGATAAAATTTTCTATGCAGACTCAGGTTCTGTTGCAGTTGAAGTGGCGTTAAAGATGGCAGTTCAGTATTGGACGTCGCTTGGGAAACAAGGCAAAACCAATTTTGTCACCCCGCGTTCGGGCTACCACGGTGATACATGGAATGCGATGTCGGTCTGTGACCCTGTCACAGGGATGCATCAAATTTTTGGCTCAAGCTTACCCAACCGTATTTTTGTTCCTGCACCGCAAGTTGCTTTTGATGCAGCATGGAATCAGGATGACGTTCGTGAGCTTGAAAACACCTTAGCTGCACAGCATGAAAGTATCGCCGCGCTGATTATTGAGCCGATTGTTCAGGGTGCAGGAGGGATGCGTTTTTATCATCCTGAGTACTTACGACAGGCCAAATTGCTCTGTGAAAAATATGGTGTTTTACTGATTTTTGATGAAATTGCGACGGGTTTTGGGCGTACGGGGAAACTCTTTGCTTGGGAGCATGCACAGGTCGAACCTGACATTATGTGTATGGGTAAAGGTTTAACAGGCGGCTATATGACTTTGTCTGCAACCTTAACCACAAAGCATATTGCTGAAACCATCAGTCGAGGCGAAGCGGGTGTGTTTATGCACGGCCCAACGTTTATGGCCAATCCCTTGGCGTGTGCGGTGGCAGCGAAAAGTACAGAACTCCTCATCTCACAAGATTGGCAAAGCAATATTCAACGCATCGAAACACAACTTCGTACCGCTTTGACCCCGTTGCAGTCACTTGAATATGTACACGAGGTTCGTGTATTGGGTGCTATTGGTGTGGTTGAGCTGACGTTTAATGTGGATATGAAGACCTTACAACAGGAGTTTGTCCGCCGTGGTATTTGGGTGCGACCATTTGGAAAACTGGTTTATGTGATGCCCCCTTATGTGATTACCCCACAGGAACTCAAAACCTTGCTTGAGCAACTGGTTGAAGTAGTCGTACAGATGCAGGAGTCTGTTGTATGAAGCATATAGAGCATTTTGCAGCACAACTGGATGTGCTTAAACAGCAAGGCAATTTACGTCAGTTTACATCCAATGTGCAGCAGGGGCGGATGATTCGAATCCATGATCATGAGATGTTGAATTTGGCATCGAATGATTATCTAGGATTGGCTGCAAATATTGAATTACGAGAGCAGTTTTTCGATGAAACACCGAATGCTCAGCGCTGGATGAGTTCAGCTTCTTCACGTTTATTGACGGGTAATTTTCCTGAATATGAACAGTTTGAGGCTAGCTTAAGTCAGGCTTTTCATGGTCGAGCTGCTTTGGTATTCAACAGCGGCTATCACATGAATATTGGTATTTTACCTGCATTAGCGGACAGTAAAACCTTAATTCTGGCTGATAAATTAATCCATGCCAGCATGATTGATGGTATTCGTTTATCGACAGCGAAGTTGGTACGTTATCGTCATAATGACTTGGCGCATTTAACCCAACTTTTGCAGAAGTATCATGCCGATGATGCTTTTGAGCGAATCATTGTGGTGACCGAGTCCATTTTTAGTATGGATGGTGATGAAACCGATTTGGCTGAACTGGTCCGCATCAAAAAACAGTTTGAAAAAGTCATGCTCTATGTCGATGAAGCACATGGTATTGGTGTGCGTGGTGAGCAAGGTTTGGGTTGTGCCGAGCAATACCAAGTGATTGATGAGATCGACTTTTTAGTTGGTGCTTTGGGTAAGGCTATGGCTTCAATTGGTGGTTATCTGATTTGTCATCCTGTAATTCGAGACTATCTCATCAATACTATGCGCCCACTGATTTTTAGTACGGCACAACCGCCGATCTGCATGGCATGGAGTAACTTTATCTTGCAACAAGTCTTGCAGTTAAATAATCCACGTCAGCATTTACACAGTATCAGTCAGCGCCTACAGCAAGCAGTTCAGGCCAAAGGTTTTGCTTGTCCTTCAACGTCTCAAATTGTCCCTGTGATCATCGGTGATTCGAGCAAAACGGTGGAGAAGGCGAAAGCTTTGCAACAAGCAGGCTTTTATATTATGCCTGTACGACCACCGACTGTGCCGCAGCATAGTTCTAGGCTGCGTATATCCTTGACCGCTCAAGTTCGCCATACTGATTTAGATCAGTTGATTCAGTTGTTGTGAGTGAGTCGTGAAAAATTCAGAGATTGATAAATCCCAAGTCGCATTGCGCTTTGCTCAGGCAGGGCAAAGTTACACTGAGCATGCGATTGTGCAAAAGCAAATTGCACGACGGCTTTTTGATTTAATTCAACATTATGCCGCTAAAACGCAATTTGAGCGGGTGTTTGAAATTGGTTGTGGTTCAGGAAATTTAAGCCATTTATTGCTGAAAGATTTCCAAATTTCACACTATCTACTGAATGATTTATATCCAGAGGTACAACAACACTTTCAGGGCTATTCAAATATAGACTGGTTGTTGGGTGACATTGAACGGCTCAATTTTCCTGATGCTTTAGAGTTGATTGTGTCGACTTCAGCGCTACAGTGGATGACGGATCTCGATGCTGTTTTCCATAAAGCGAATGACAGTCTGCTTGCACAAGGGTTGTTTTGTTTTTCCACCTTTGGTGAACGGAATTTACAAGAAATTAAGACTTTAACGGGACAAGGCTTAGCTTATTTAAAGCTCGATCAACTACGGGAAAGGTTGCAAAACCAAGGCTTTGACGTTCTACATTTGTCTGAACAAATTGAATACTTAGACTTTGCGACACCGAAACAGGTATTGCAACATTTAAAAGCCACAGGTGTCACGGCAACGGCATCTAACTTTCGTTGGACCAAGCACTCGCTCGAACGTTTTTATCAAGATTATCAACAATTTTCACAACAGGATGCATCAGGACTGATCCATTATCGCCTGAGCTATCATCCTATTTATTGTATAGCACGGAGAATGCCATGACTGGATCAGTTTACTTTATCAGTGGAATAGATACAGGCATTGGGAAAACCTATACCACAGGCTATTTAGCCAAACTTTGGAATGAACAAGGCAAGAAAACCATTACTCAAAAGTTAGTGCAAACGGGCAATGTCGATGTTTCTGAAGACATTGAACAGCACCGTGAAATTATGGGAATGGGTTGGTTTCCAGAGGATGAAAGCAAGCTGACCATGCCTGAAATTTTCACTTATCCAGCATCGCCACACTTGGCCACGAAGCTTGATGGACGCGAGATTGATTTTGAAAAAATTGAGCGCGCCACACAGCAACTGGCTGAAAAATATGAGGCGGTGTTATTAGAGGGTGCGGGTGGCTTGATGGTGCCCTTAACCACAGATTTACTCAGTATCGACTATATTGTAGCCAAGCAACTGCCTGTGATTTTGGTAAGTTCGGGGCGTTTGGGCAGTATTAATCATACTCTTTTAAGTTTAGAAGCATTGAAAAACCGTGGTTTAGAGCTCTATGCTTTGGCCTATAACCTAAATGATGAATCTCAGGATGAACTCATTTCTAAAGATACGGCATCTTATTTAAAGGGTTATTTGGCGAAGCATTTTCCACAGGCGTTGTGGATGGATATCCCTGTGTTAAAGTCATCTATATAAGCATTAAAAAAATAAAAAACCGCTGACCTTAAACGTGGTCAGCGGTTTTTTTATGATGCTTTTATTTATTGATTACTTACAACTCCAATTTTTTTCACATCAAGGCGTTGAGCTGCCGCCATAACCATCGCAATGTATTTGTATTCCGTTGCGCGATCAGCTTTTAGCTTAATTTGGTCTTGATTTGTTTTTTGTGCGACCGTTTGCAGTAGTGTTTCTAGGGCTTGCTTCGACTCAACAGGTTGTTCATTCCAAAACATTTTGCCTTGAGCATCTAGACGTAATTCTACAATCTCAGGCGGTTTTTCCTGAGTCGGTGGTGGCGTACCATTGGGTAGATTGATATTAATGGCATTGTTTGGTAGTGGGATTGTGATAATGAACATAATCAACAACACCAACATGACATCAATCAGGGGAGTCATGTTGACATCGAGCATCACATCTTCATCATCTTGATTGGAACCAACATTCATACCCATAGCTGAATCCTTCTTTGATTAAGGTGAAGAGGGCGGTGTGGTGACAAAGGCGATTTTGCCAATACCCGCTTGTTGTGTGGTTGTAATGACTTGGTCAATCGCATCGTATGGCGTCAGTTGATCACCACGAATGTGAACATCAGGTTGCGGTCTTTTTTGTGCCTCCGCCTGTAACCGAGAGAGTAGAGTTGCTTTATCTGCTATGTAGTTTTCATTCCAAAAAATATCCCCATTTTTGTTTACAGCAAGTTGAATATTTTCAGGTTTGGTTTCATAGGGTACATTCTTTTCTTCAGGCAAATTGACTGGTACGGTATGAATCGCAACAGGTACAGTGATGAGGAAAATAATCAGTAAAACCAACATAATATCAACCAATGGTGTGGTATTAATGGTTCCGATTACATCATCATCGCTGTCATTTGAATTAACCGTCATTCCCATGGTTGATTCCTCATTTTTTATTTCATATCACGGTTAATCGGGTTATTAGTACTGATTTCACCACTTAATAGCACCGCATGTAAGTCTGAACCAAAGGTACGAACTTCTTCCATTACAGCTTTATTACGACGGGTTAACCAGTTGTAACCAAGCACAGCGGGAACCGCTACAGCTAAACCAATTGCAGTCATAATTAAAGCTTCACCTACAGGACCTGCAACTTTATCAATAGAGGCTTGACCCGATACGCCAATGGCCGTTAACGCATGATAAATGCCCCAAACCGTACCAAATAAACCTACGAAAGGTGCGGTTGAGCCTACGGTTGCAAGAAATGCCAGTCCGCCACTTAAATGGCTTTGAATTTTGTCGATAGCGCGTTGAATTGAGATGGTGACCCATGTATTAAAGTCGATCCGTTCTAATAACGTGCCTCCGTGGTTTTTTGTCGACTTAATACCTTTCTCTGCAATAAAGCGATACACGCTTGCATCGTCTAAACCTTCAGTTGCACTGTCTAAAGACGTGGCTTCCCAGAAGTTTTTTTCAGCATGCTGGCCTTGTTTACGAATTTTTCCTTGTTGTAAGCATTTGGTGATGATGATGTACCATGTACCAATCGACATAATCACCAAAATAAAAAGGGTCACTTTTGCAACGAGATCCCCTTCTTTCCACATGGCCTCTAAGCCATAAGGGTTATGTGTTTTTTCTACAGTTGAAGATGCTTGTTCAGGTAGTGGTGGGGGAACATGAACAGCAGCTTTATCAATGTTGGCAATTTCTGTTGTAACTGCTGTTGCTTGTGCTTTAGTTTCTTCGGCAAATGTTGTTTGTAACGGAAGTAATGCACTCATTCCAAGCAAGCTTGCTGCGGTAAAATTCTTTAAATTTTTCATTGTGTAACTCCTTATTTCATCTAGATTTTCTTTCAATTATTCGAGGACAAACTCGTATGGAATGTCGAACCAAGCACTTTGTGGTACGCCATCTTTCATTGCCGGTTTAAATGTGCACAAGCTATACGCTTTCATTGCCGCACGGTCTAAAGTACGGTCACCTGTTGAACGCTTCACTTTGACTTCTTGCGCCTTACCATTGGTATCGACAAAGACCGAAATCAGGACGGTGCCAGAAATGCCACTCATCTCTGCTTCGCGTGGATAGCTTGGAGCTTTGCATCCAGCTTCTCCTTCCGATACTCCACGTGTAACTCCTGCAGGTTTCGGTGTTGGAGTAGGTGCAACGGCTACTGGTGCGGGTGCGGATTCTGGGCTAGGAGACGGGGATACAGCAGTTGGAGTGGGTGTGCTTACAGTCGGTTTAGACACTGGTGTAGAAACTGTTTTTTGTACAGGCACGACTTTTTCAACTGGTTTTGGATCAGGCTGCTGCGCTACTTTTTCCACCATTTTAGGGGGCTCTGGTGGAATGTCTTTAGGTGGCTCTGGCTCAGGTGGCTTGATGTCTTGCAGAATGACTAATTCAACAGGTGCTGTTGAGGGTTTGATGATGTCTTTTGCTAAACCTGCCATTAGCACTAAGCCAACAAGGATATGTAAGAAAATTACGACGCCAATACCAGTTAGTTTCTTGGCGGAGTTTTTTTCTAAATCTTCAAACTTTGTGCCCATAGTTACTCCTGAAATTCGAGCTAAATTTGCTGTTTAAATCGTGAACATCACGTTGAAAAAAGCAGTCTGTGTTTAGCCAAAATTGAGAATGAGAAAACATCACCACAGATTGAGTGTTTCAACCTGTGGTGTATGTCTGATTAGAACTTGTACGTACCTCTTAAGTAGAAAGTACGTCCTGTCGGATCGCTGTAACGAGGGTCATAGCCGTATTGGAAGTTATCTAGAACGTTAGATGCTGCAGGCTCTTCATCAAATAAGTTTTTAATTCCACCTGTAAGCTCTAAGTTTTTGAAACCTTTATAGGTGCCTGCAATGTTGTAGAGGGTATAGTCTGAAACTTTGTGGTTATCATAGCCTTCTTCGCCTGTTGCATTCTGGTCATGGTAACCGCGGAAGAATTGTTGTTCAAAGACCAGTTTCCAGTCTTCATAGCTCCAGTTAATGTTTGCTGTGTGTTTCCAACGCAGTACAGCAGGGTCATCATATGTTCCGACTTTGCCTTCCCATGCCCCACCTTTTTCTTCTTGTTTGTCGTATTTGATGATATATGTACCATCAATCCCGAAACCAAACCGTCCTGTAGCTGTCATAGGTGCAAGGTAGTTTAAGGAAAGATCGACACCTTCTGTTTTGATCCCCCCCATATTTACCAGTGTTGTATTAACATATTGGATACGACCTTCTGAATCACGAACAAAACGATCTGCGTACTTTGTTGGATTTTGGAAAATCATGGCATCACTAATGGTGTCAATTAAGCCATCAATTTCGATATTGTAATAGTCAGCTGTAAAGACAAGGTTTTTGATTGGTTCAAAAACGAAACCTGCTGTTATTGTGGTTGATTCTTCGGGTTGTAAGTCTGCTGATCCGCCTTGCATGCGCTTAAATTGAGTATTACATTCTGTTTTGTATTGCGTTGGCGTTGAGTCGATACCATTTGGGCAAAGTACAGGGTCATTGTATTTAGCACCTGTGTAGGTTTGGCTTTGTGGTGCATTAATTTCATATAAGCTTGGCGCGCGGAAGCCTGTACTGTAGGTGCTTCGGAACATTAATTGTTTTAATGGTTCCCAACGTAAACCTACTTTTGGATTGAAGGTGTCGCCAAAGTCGCTGTAGTCATCGTAACGGGCAGCAAGTTGCGCTTCTAAGGTGGAAGTAATGGGAATTTGTAGTTCAGAGAAAACAGCTGTAATGTCACGATCACCTTTACTGACGGGTTTATCTGGGTCAATACCACTGCCTGGGACTAGTCGTACAAGATCTGAGTTTACAGTCGCTTCCCAATCTTGGGTGGTAAAGCTCCCTCCAAAGGCAAAGCCGACATCACCTGCAGGAAGGGTGAAAATAGGACGGCTGATCGTAAAGTCAAATGTAGTTGAATCTAAAGTTGCCTCATTGGTCGTACCGCTGACTTCTAATGAACTCCAAGCATTTGCATCTGCCGAAGCACCAAAGGGATTAATGGTGCCGTTGTCTAGACCCTCTTGAAGTTTGTTTCTATTTAAGTAGCCACTTACAAAACTATCACTTGCTTTACCGTGAGCATAGGTCACACCGCTGTCGATGTTCCAGCCATAAGCTTCGCCTTCAATACCCGCAAAAATACGATGCGATTCATTGGTTGACTTAGAAACACGATTACCTGCTTGTGAGCGGAGGTAGAGTTGTAACGGGTCACCACTTAAGCCATTAACCGCAGGAGTAATACCTTCTCCTGGGTAGTATTGGCTACTTTTCGGAATAGTTACAGATCGGCTATACACATCGGGTGCAATCGAAGTTGTGACTTCATTTTTTGCATATACATATTCTGCAATCGCGTTGAATTGATCACTCAACTTAAATGTCGCTCGTCCAAGCGCAGATAGGTCTTCTGTTTCTGGTTGAATTGCAATCAGGGCTTGGGTGTTTAAAAAGCATAAGCCACCATCTGCAACGACATTGGGTGTGTTATTACAGTTGGCATTGCCATAAGGATTGGCTTGTATGCTACTGGTTGGGTCATAAAAGTTGGCTGGAAAGCCGTTAGCAGAGCTCCCATCAATCCCTAGTTCTGGTAAAAGTCCTCCACGGCGACTGACTTTTCGGTCTTTGGCCATAATTTCTTTAGACTTCTGGTAACTGACAGCGCCATAAACGTTAAAGCCTTGTTCATCTAAATCGCCATAGCCACCAAAGATAGAGACATCGTATTCTTCTCCGCCTTTTTCTTCTGGCTTAAGTGCGCCACCACTGATACCAAAGCCTTCATATTGTTTTTTTGTGATGAAGTTAATCACCCCTGCAATTGCATCTGCACCATAGACCGCAGAGGCACCATCGCGAAGGACTTCAATTCGCTCTACCATTGCCAGTGGAATGGTATTTAAGTTGGTTTCGGATGTACTAAATGGGCTATAGGCTAAGCGACGACCATTTAACAAGACTAAAGTTTTGTCTGAGCCTAGACCACGTAAATTTGCAGTTGAGCCAGAAGTATTACTTGCACCTACGTTTTGAGCCGTACTGTAACCGGCTTGGTTTGCACTAATTTTGGTTAATGCTTCTTCGGCAGTTGTAACACCTTGTTGAGCAAGTTCTTCAACTTTAATGACGGTAATGGGTGAAGAACTTTGAGCTGCGACCCCTTTTATAGAGGAACCTGTGACAGTCACTTTGGCAACTTTTTTAGTTGGTTCTGCTGAGACTGAGCTTTCTGTTTCTTCTGCATGAGCTAAAGACAAACACATCATACTTAAAGTCAGGGTACTTAGTTTAAGTATTGATTTGCTGATGGTTGGGGTCCCCATAGATCGAACAAGTTTGTTTTTTTGCATCGTAAATTCAACCCTTCTTTTTCTATATTTAGCGGTATTGCTGTGCAGGGGGATTGCAAGGCAAATGCCAACTTTTGGTGATATGCAAAAGACTATGAATTAAGTTATTGGAATATATTGTTTTATTTTATGTTTTGTTATCTTTTATGTAATTTTCCTCCACATTTTGATTAATTGTGGATTTTAAATGGCAAAAAATTACTTATAAATAGATTAAAAAATAGTCATAAAATGATTATTCATATAATAAATGATCTAAAATGAGTCGTCTTTTTTTGAATTTTTAATAAAAAATTCAAAAAATAATTCTATCGCATATTTTATTTTAATTAAATTAAAACAGTATCTTATGTATAACATTAGGCTTTTTATTCTAACTTGTAATGTTCATATTTGAATCATTGGTGTATTAAATCTGTGCAACAGTTTATGTAAAGTGAATCTTTGAAAATGGCTACTAATTGGCAAAATGTATCTTGGTGTTTTTAGCGCAATTTTTATAACTAATTAATAAGCATGTATTTTTCCTGCAAAATGTTAAATTAGAATCATAAAAAAATGAGCGTGGCATGATATTCGCTTTATCGCTGTGGTGAATAGATGCCCATGGTTGTTTTTTATTTTTAAAAACTAAAATTTAATTTATAAAACATGGGCTTGTGTTTATTTTTTTTGTCGGTGTGATGTTGGGAGAAAGAACACTGACAAATTGACCATGCTTTGCATGAGATAACATGGCTTAAAAAATATGTGTATAGGTACGGACTTGAATTCAAAAAATTTTAAGGTTGCTGCTTTATCCCTTGTGATAGGTTTCGGTGTTTCCGCTTATGCAAAGTCACCTGCGGATCCAAATAAAATATTAAATATTGCCTATGAAGCCCCCGATGATGGTTTTGATACGGTTAAAACTTATAATTTCTATAGTGGTAGTATTGCCCAAGCCATTTTTGAGCCGCTTTTAAAATACGATTATTTGGCGCGTCCCGCTCAATTGGTTCCAAATACCGCAGTGTCGATGCCAAAAATTGAGCAAGAGGGCAAAGTCTATACCTTTAAAATTCAGCCCAAGATTTATTTCAGTGATGACGCGGCATTCAAAGCAAAGCCCCGGGAATTGGTTGCGCAGGATTATATTTATTCCATGATGCGGATTATGGACCCGAAAAATCGCTCGCCGACTTATTCATTTATTGAAGGTAAGATTGTCGGTGGAGATGCTGCTGTTGCCCAAGCCAAGAAAACAGGTCAGTTTAATTATGATGCTACGATTTCTGGCCTAAAGGCGATTGATAAATACACACTACAAATCACATTAACCCGTCCAGACTATAACTTTCCCTATATCTTGGCTTATGCCACATTTGGCGGAACAGCTCGGGAAGTAGTGGAGTTTTATGGGGATCGAATTGCGCAGCATCCAGTGGGGACAGGACCTTATCAGTTGAGTAAATATGTACCGCGGAGTCGTATTGAGCTGGTGGCTAACCCGAAATACCGTGGTTTTATTTGGAACTTTAAACCTACAGGTTCGAGTTGGGACAAGCGTCTGGCCAAAGAGATGCAAGGCAAAAAAATGCCGCAAATTGGTAAAGTCAATGTCAGTATTATTGAAGAAGAGCAGTCACGTTGGCTTGCATTTAAATCGGGACAACTCGACTTTGATAAACTCACGTCCAATGCGGTGCCGCAAGCCTTAAATGGTAAGCAACTCAAACCTGAACTGGTCAAGCAGGGTATTCAGCATTTCCCCAATAAAGACGCTGAAATCACCTACACCATGTTTAATATGCAAGATCCTACAGTTGGTGGTTTTGGGCTTGAAAAAGTTGCATTAAGACGCGCGATTAGTTTGGCCTATAACCAAGCAGAAGCCATTAAACAACTGTATAAAGGGCAGGCAGTGAAGTCTGAAATGTTGGTGCCTGAGGGGGTACAAGGTTTTAATCCCAACTATCGTAGCAGCGTGGCTTATAACCCGCTCTTGGCGAATAAATTACTGGATCGTTTCGGTTATAAAAAAGCGGCAGATGGTTATCGCAGCCTACCCAATGGTCAACCTCTAACGCTCAAGTTTATGACCGAAAATAGTTCCAGTTCCGTGATTCAGTCTGAACTGTGGAAGAAAAATTTAGATGCCATTGGTATCCGTGCTGATTTTATCGTGAGTAACTTTGCCGATAACTTAAAAGCTGCGATGCAATGTAAATATATGGTTTGGGGTGGGGCTTGGATTGCGGATTATCCTGAAGGGGAAAACTTTGCTCAACTGCTGTATGGACCCAATTCGGCGCAGGGTAATCTCAGTTGCTACCAGTCCAAAGCCTATGATGCACTTTATATACAGGCGATGGCACTCCCACCACCTCAGCGACAACCATTTTATGAAAAACTCAGTCGCCAAATTGAAGCGGATAATCCATGGATTATTCATAACAGTCGCATTCGAAATTGGTTGTTACATCCACAAGTTCAGGGGTTTAAAGCCCATCCGATGATGAATACTAACTGGCAATATCTTGATATTCAGCCCATAAAAAATAATTGAGATATCGAACACAATGAAAAATCTAAATCAGAAATTTAAACGATGGGGGCTGAGCATTCTGGCAGGCAGCATTCTGCTGAGTAGTTCAATTTCCAGTTTTGCACAAAGTCCTGCCGACCCGAAAAAAGTTTTACGTTATGTTTTTCCTGTAGCTGAAACAGGCTTTGACCCTGCGGGCGTGCATGACTTGTACTCGGCCCATGTCAACGGTTCGATTTTTGAAACTTTATTTACTTACGATTATTTGGCCTCACCTGCGAAATTGGTACCACGAACAGCTGTGGCTTTACCTGAGGTGAGTGCAGATGGATTGACCTATACCATTCGTTTGCAAAAGGGGATTTATTTTGCTGCTGACCCCGTGTTTAAAGGTAAAAAGCGTGAGCTGACTTCGGCCGATTATGTATATACCTTTAAGCGTTTACTGGATCCGAGCTTGCGTTCACCCAACAGTTGGTTGCTCGATGGGCGAATCTTGGGGATGGAGGCTTTGCTGAAACAAGCACAGAAAACAGGGAAATTCAATTACGACCAACCTATCGCAGGCTTACAAACACCAGACCGTTATACCTTGGTCATTCGTCTGACCAGCCCCGATCAGAACTTTCCGATGCTGCTTGCGCATCAGCCTGCAGGTGCAGTTGCACGGGAAGTCATCGAAAAATATCGTGACAAAGCGGGTTTTGTGATGGGGCATCCAATAGGCACAGGGCCATATATGCTCAGCCGTTGGACGCCAGGTTCGCGGATTATTTTAAAGGCCAATCCTGATTTCCGAAGTTTTGTTTGGAACTTTAAGGCCAGTACGCCTGAAGACCAAAAAATCGTCAAAGCCATGCAAGGCAAAAAGATGCCACAAATAGGGGTGATTGATATTCAAGTGATGGAAGAGGGCCAGTCGCGATGGTTGTCATTTATTAAAGATGAAGTAGATTTGTTTGCCCTTGATGGTGAGCTGACAGTTCAGGCCTTACAAGATGGGAAACTAAAACCTGAGTTGGTTAAGAAAGGTGTACAGTTGTCAAGGATCACGGACCCTTCGATTGACTATCATTATTGGAATATGCAAAACCCAGTGGTTGGCGGTTTAAGTAAAGATAAAATTGCCCTGCGCCGTGCTATGGCGATGGCTTTTTCAGCTGATAACTATATCAATATTTTACAAAAAGGTGATGCGCAAAAACTGCAAGCACCGATTCCAAGTGGTGTCATTGGTTACGATCCCAATTATCGAAGTAGCATTCCTTATTCAGTCAAAGCAGCAAATTTATTGTTAGATCGTTATCACTATAAAGTCGCTGCTGATGGTTGGCGTACTCAGCCGAATGGCAAACCTTTGGTGATTGAGATGACACTTTCGGGTAATAATTTACGCAGTCAACAACAGGCCGAGTTTTGGAAAAAAACTTTAGATAGCATCAAAATCAAAATGACCACCAAGTCTCTGCCTTTTGCTGAAGCTTTGAAATTAGAAAAACAGTGTAAAACCATGTTTAAGGCATCAGCATGGATAGCAGACTACCCTGATGCAGATAACTTTATGCAGTTGTTTTATGGCAAGAACATCAAAATCACCAACAATGGCTGTGCCAAAATTTCTGAATATGACCGCTTATATGAACAAGCTCAGAAGATGACACCGAGTCCAGAGCGCGATGCGATCTACGCCAAAATGTCACGCCTGCTGGAAGTGTATATGCCTGTGCAGGTGATTGGCGCGCGTTATCGAAATATCTTGGCACAACCGCGTGTGATTGGATTTAAAAAGCATCCCATACTGCCCGCAGAGTGGATGTATATAGATATTGATTTGAAGAAATAGAAATTAAATAAAACTGGAGTCAAGATGAAAAAGCAACATTTTAAATTCACCGCATTGTGCATGTTGGGCCTAGGGATGAATCAGATGGCTTTGGCTGAAACAGCACAGCGCCAAACCTTGCCGAGCTTTCAAGCCAAAGATATCCCTGCGCTGTGTAATGCCAAAATTGCGGATGTGAAAAAGCAACTCAAAGCGTTTGAAAATAAGCCCCTTAAAAACGAAACGGCAGCAGCGCCTGTATTGGCTGAATGGGATCGTATTTTTGCATCATTTGAAGATTTTTACGGCCCGATTGGTCTGTATAGCAATGTTGACCCTGATGAGGCACTGCGTAAAGCGGCTGAAGACTGTGAAATTAAAATTAGCCAATTCCAAACCGATGTTTATCAAAATCCAAAGCTATATCAACAAATTAAAAAAGTTAAAATTGCTGATCCAATTGAAGCCAAGTTCCGTGAAGATATTTTGGAAGGTTTTGAAAAAACAGGGATACAGCTTTCAGCAGATAAACAAGCACGCTTAAAAGCGATTTTTGATGAACTGGCAAAAATTGAACAAGAGTATGCACGTAATGTACGTGATAATCCTGAAAAACTCGAATTTAGCCCAGATGAGCTAAAAGGCCTGCCACAAAGTTATATCGACGGCTTAAAGAAAAATGACAAGGGTAATTATTTACTCGGGTTTGAGTATCCAGATTATCGTCCTTTTATGGAGTTGGCAGATAACGATGACGCACGTAAGCGTTATCAAATTGCATTTACCCGACGTGGCGGTGAGAAAAATCTAGCGCTGCTGAAGCAAGCCATGGACTTACGTTATGAGCTAGCACAACTGTTTGGTAAGTCTAGTTATGCCGAGTGGGTACTACAAAGTCGGATGGCGAAAAACCCTGAAACCGTGAATAAATTCTTGGCAGAGGTGCATGCTACCGTGGCGCCCCTAGAGAAAAAGGAAGTTCAGGCTTTACGTGAGTTTAAAGCACAAAGTTTAAATATCCCTATTGAGCAAGCCAGTATTGAGCGTTGGAGCGAAGCATATTGGAGTGAAAAATTACGCAAAGCCAAGTATCAGGTCGACCAAGAGCAGCTACGTCAGTATTTCCCAACTCAAGCTTCTCAAGATTGGCTGTTTGCGATTTCTGAAAACTTGTATGGCATCAAGTTTAAGCCTGCCAAAGTTGAGGTTTGGCAAGATGAAGTGGAATATTACGATGTGACCGATGCCAAGACTGGGCAACTGCTCGGTGGCTTATATATGGATAAATTTCCACGTAAAGGCAAATATGGGCATGCTGCTGTGTGGGGTGTTTATGGTGGTAGTAGCTTAACTGGACGCAAACCGATTTCAGCACTGGTCACCAACTTTAACCGTAATGGTTTAAATAGCGATGAGTTAGAAACTTTTGTACATGAGTTTGGTCATGCGTTGCATGGCATTTTATCCAACACA
Source organism: Acinetobacter sp. UBA6720 (assembly GCF_002454215.1). Lineage (NCBI taxonomy): Bacteria > Pseudomonadati > Pseudomonadota > Gammaproteobacteria > Moraxellales > Moraxellaceae > Acinetobacter > Acinetobacter sp. UBA6720. Next base: position 637 of record NZ_DKIK01000037.1, on the reverse strand, counting down.
CGTTTTTCATCTCAGTCAGGAACTTCGGTTGAGCGAGACTTTGTCGAAGCACCTTCACAAATGTATGAGGAATGGGCACGACGCAAAGAGACTTTGTCCAAGGTGGCAGATTATTGTAAACCTGACTGCCCACGCGTGGATGATGCATTGATTACTAAGCTCAATGCCGTGCATAGCTATGGACGCGGTTTACATTATGCACGTCAGACGTTGTATGCACAGTATGACATGGCACTACATGGCAGTGATGCACGAGAGGTTCAGCCCTTAAAGGTTTGGGAAAAAATGGAAGGTGCAACGGCTTTGGGTTATGTTCCGACCACTGAGTTTCCGGGGCAGTTTGGTCACATCATGGGCGGTTATCAAGTCGGTTATTACGGTTATATGTGGTCAGAAGTGATGGCGTTGGACATGCTTTCAGCCTTTGGTGATAACTTAAATAACCCTGAAGTGGGGCAGCACTATCGTCAAACGATTTTGTCCCAAGGGGGGCAAAAACCTGCCAAAGCATTGGTCAAAGACTTTTTGGGTCGTGAACCTGATAACAAAGCCTTTTTCGATGAAATTACCGGTCAACGGGTGAAATAAGGGGCATTTTTATGCTGGCATATATTATTCGCCGAATTTGGCAAATGAT
>NZ_DKIK01000063.1:0-7558 GCF_002454215.1 Acinetobacter sp. UBA6720 | reverse complement strand
CCACCATCAATCAAGAGTAAATCAGGCAACATGGCTTTTTTATAACGACGAGTCAGCGCTTGGCGCATTGCGGCATAGTCATCACCCGCGGTAATGTCTTGAATTGAAAACTGACGATAATCGCGCTTACGAATGCCACCGCTGTCAAACACGACACACGAAGCCACGGTTTCTTCGCCCATGGTATGTGAGATGTCAAAACATTCGATCCGATCAATCGGACGCCCCACCACTTGTTCAAGTTGATGGAAACGCTCATTCAGCTCAAAGTGATTGGCCAATTGTCCTTTGATCGCATGCTGCACATTCATCTGTGCCAGTTCCAACCATTCTGCACGTGTCTCACGCACGCTATGCTTAATCTGTACTTTCTTATCAAACTGTTGTTGTAGCGCCTGTTCCAGTTCTTTTCGATCGGGCAGTTCGACATTGACGATCAATTCTTTCGGCACTTCATCTGCCACTTGGAAATAAAAGTTCGCCATGAAGTCAGCTAGCATTTGCCCCAAATCATCTCCAAGCATATCTGGAAAATAACTTTTACCTCCCAACATTTTGCCGTTGCGCACATGCATGATCTGCACGCAGGTCACCCCTGCCTGATAAGCAATCGCTAAAATATCCGCTTCACCTTTGAGTTTATAAATGGCTTGTTGTGATTGGACATCCCGCAATAGCGCCATACGGTCACGGTAAAACACCGCTTTTTCAAACTCTAAGGCTTCGGCTGCTTGCTCCATTTTCGCAATCAGTTCTTGATTCAGCTCTTTGGTGTCCCCTTGTAAAAAACGAATCGAGTTATCGACATCATTTTTATACTCTTCGGGACTAATGAGTCCCACACACGGCGCTGAACAACGTTTGATTTGATATTGCAAACAAGGACGCTTACGCTGCGAAAAATAACTATTTTCACACTGGCGAACATTAAACAGTTTTTGCAAAACCAACAAAGTATCCCGTGCATTATATGCACTCGGATACGGTCCAAAGAACTTCCCAACTTGGTGTTTGCCTTTGCCCCGACCCGATGCAATCCGTGGATACGGTTTGTCGGCAGAGACAAAGATATAGACATAGGACTTATCGTCCCTAAGCATAATGTTATAGGGTGGACGATGTAGCTTAATCAGGTTTTGTTCAAGCAGCAGTGCTTCAGTTTCAGAACGAACGACTAAGGTTTCGATGTCATAAATCCGCGCCACCAAAGCCTGCGTCTTCGGATGCTCAATGGTTTTGACAAAATAACTGGAAACACGATTTTTTAAATTTTTCGCTTTGCCCACATACAGCAGTTCACCGTCTTTACCGAGCATGCGGTAAACGCCCGGTAATGTGGTCATATTGGCTAAAATTTTTTCGATATGTTCTCGTGCGTTTTCGTTCACAATACGTTCAAACCTCGGAGCACTGATGGGCTGATATGGATAGATTTCTGACTTTTTAAGCAGGGAAATTATAGTCAGGACCGTTCACGACTTAATAACATCCACGACTTCTGCTGAAGCGTCTGGGGTTTCAGCTACGTATACTCTTTCTGTACAACTAAAACTTGCCCATATAAATCAAGATGTTCATCTCCCCAGGCTTTAAGTGCCAATAAGATGGGGCGTAAACTACGCCCCAAAGGGGTTAAGCTATATTCTACCTTGGGTGGCACCTGCGGATATACTTCCCGATGAAGCATGCCATCTTCCTCGAGTTCCCGTAGCTGATTGGTCAGCATCCGTTGGGTCACATTCGGTATTCGTTTTCGAATCTCACCAAACCGTAAGGTGTCTTCAGTCAACAAATGCCATAAAATAATACTTTTCCATTTCCCATCCAAAATCCCAATTGCTGCCTCGACCGAACATCCTAGACTACAGTTAAAGCGTGAATGCTTTGCTTTACCCATTTCAACAGTATCCTTTTTTACACTATATGCAGAATTTAACCGTATATAGCATTTTTAAAACTACGATAACATTTTCAGCATAAACCCAATTTGAGATGAAAACTATGAAAGCTGTTGGATATTTACATGCTGGTTCTGCCGAACAATTACAAGATATTGAAGTCGATATACCCAGTCCTCAAAATAGAGAAGTCTTAGTGGCAATAAAAGCCATTTCTGTAAACCCCGTCGACTGTAAAATCAGAACCCGAGTCTCACCTGAACATGGACAGTCCAAGATTTTAGGATGGGATGCTGCTGGTGAAGTCGTCGCTGTCGGTCCAGACGTGGAAAACTTTAAAGTAGGCGATCAAGTGTGGTATGCAGGTGATTTGACTAAAGCAGGCAGCAATGCTGAATTTCATGTGGTCGATGAGCGTATTATCAGTCTAAAACCGCATAACTTATCTTTTGCTGAAGCTGCTGCCATTCCGCTGACCGCGATTACCGCATGGGAAATGCTATTTGATCGACTTCAAGTACAACAACATGATGCTGCAAATGAGTCAATTCTAATTATTGGTGCTGCTGGTGGTGTAGGATCTATCGCCATTCAATTACTCAAAGCTAAAACCCAATTACAAGTCATCGCTACAGCCTCCCGTCCCGAGAGTCAAGCATGGGTTAAACAATTGGGGGCAGATATCGTGTTAGATCATCACCAATCTCTAGTTGAGCAAATCCAAGCTCAGAATTTACCTGCTCCACGTTATGTTTTCTCAACGACACATACTGACCACTACTTAAGCCAAATTGCAGAGTTAATTGCACCGCAAGGTCAGTTGGGGCTCATTGATGACCCTGAGCAGCTCGATATTCGCTTACTGAAACGTAAATCTGTTGCGATACATTGGGAGTTTATGTTCACACGCTCCATGTTCCAAACCTCTGACATACAAGCGCAAGGACACTTATTACAACAAGTTGCAACCTTAGTCGAAAGTCAAAAAATCCATAGTACACTCAAGCATATAATGGGACGTATTAATGCGGAGAATATGCGCCAAGCACATGCTGCCATCGAGTCGGAACACACTCAGGGAAAAATTGTATTGGCTGATTTCTAAGATCAAAAAAGCCCTCGTACATCATCGCATCGAGGGCTCTTAAATTGCGCTTGACCTAGTATCAAGCGCTTTGTTGTAGCGCCTGTATGAATTTCTGCTGATCTTTGGGTGAAACCAAAACAGATTTCACAGTTCCATCTTTTTGATAATCTACTTTGAGGCGATCTAAGGACAGTGCTGGTGAAGAAACCGAGTTATTACTTGGGCTGACTTTTTGAATATCTGCCAAAGGAATAGTCCATTTCAAAAACATACTGGTAATCACCAAACAATTTTGCTCAATTCGATATTGAGTATTTACAACAGGCCACCATAACACGGCAATTGTGAGGACATAGGTCACCGTGTGAATTGGATACTGTGACATTGTACCTTTGGCATACATTGTGAATAACAACTGTAGCAACAGACCTGTCATGGCAATAATAAATCCAATCACCCACCAGTCTTTTTTTGAACGAAATTTTTGCATATTTCCCCCTAATTTATGCTTATCTTACACAAAAATATCTCGCTTGTAAGATCATAAAATCAAAACCTTGGCCCATAAAAAAACGCCTCGAAAGACGTTTTTAAATTCCCCATATATCAAAAAATATAAGGGCAAACAAAAATCAGGAAAAAAATGCCAAGCATCAAGAACCATTTTAAAAAATAATACAGTTGGCGGTTGGTTTGTTTTAAAGCTTTGGCTTTGATCCGCACTTGATAGACATAACCAAAGACTTTATTTAACCCACCTGTTTGATCGCCAGCTTCATTTGGAGAGCTGGCTGCGGTCATGACTTTTTTACCAAACCAATGGTTAAACTTTTGCATAAAGCGTGTTTTTAAAGGACGCTCGACATCAGCAAAGAAAATAATGCGATTCTGATCCGTAGTGTTTTCGGCATAGTGAATATAAGTTTCATCAAAGACTACACTTTCACCATCACGCCATGAATAGCGCTGACCATCCACATCAATAAAGCAGCGGTCATCGTTTGGTGTGAGCAAACCCAAGTGATAACGTAATGAACCTGCATAGGGGTCACGGTGACGAACTAAACGGCTGTCGGGAGCCAGTTCGGTAAACATCGCAGCTTTAATGGTCGGCAAGGTTTTCAATAACGCTGTGGTTTTTGGACACAGCTCCGTAGCAGATGGGTGTGCCGAGTCATACCATTTTAGATAAAAGCGTTTCCAGCCTGTTTTAAAAAAGGAGTTAAAGCCTAAGTCATCATAACTACTTGATGCTTTAATACCGCCTTTTTCATATAAAGCTTTCGCTTCATCTCGAATCATTTCCCAGTTTTCATCCAAGACTTTTAAATCTTGAAAATGCTGGGTCTCGATATACGGCTGATTCGGTACTTTTGAAAACATGTACATGAGGTAATTAATCGGCGCAAGAATCGTTGAGTGATCGAAAAATTGACGATAAAACGAGTGACGAACTTTCCCACGTTGCTGAATATAAAGGGCAGAAAGAATAAAGATCGCCAGAATGATCCACTTAATCATATAAAAACCTGAAAGCGAATAAAAAGACTAGAGTAGGAGAAGACCTAAAAGTGATCTGATATCTATTTTAACATAAGCCGCAAAATACAGCCTATTTCATGTTTTTCGGAACAAGTTTTCAAGCTTTTCAATCAAACTAGATTTCTCAAAATTGACTGAATTGCCCAAAATAACAATAAAATATGAACGAAAATAAGAATAACTTCTGCATCTTATTTTCAAATACTTGTCATTAAAAACATGAAGTGAAACAAAAGCTTCATTATATTGAAGCACAATCAAGCAAAAGCACTGCACATAAACATAGAAAACAATTGAACAAAAATAGATGACCCTTGCGTCACGGCTTGATACAACTTGTTATGTTCTTTTTCGATATAGTTATCGTAAGATTGGCGGAGCATAGATGTACGTAGGAATGACGTACTCGCTTCACAACATCAACTTAGAAGTCCTCCAAAATAAAGGAGATCAGGCATGATCCACGCTGGCAATGCCATTACCGTCCAAATGCTTTCGGACGGAATTGCAGAATTCCGCTTTGACTTACAAGGTGAGTCNNGAGTCGGTCAACAAATTTAACCGTACAACGATTGAAGATTTCAAAGCCGCGATTGACGCTGTTAAAACAAACAGCGACATCAAAGGTTTAATCGTTACTTCGGCTAAATCTACATTTATCGTTGGCGCAGATATTACTGAATTTGGTGCAAACTTCGCTCAAGGCGAACAAGCGATTGTGGATTGGGCATTGCCTGTTCACGACATCTTCAACGCATTTGAAGATTTAGAGATTCCTAAAGTTGCTGCGATCAATGGTATGGCATTGGGCGGTGGCTTTGAAATGTGTCTCGTATGTGACTATCGTGTGATGTCAGAAGCGGCTCAAGTCGGTCTTCCTGAAATCAAACTAGGCATCTTCCCTGGTTTCGGTGGTACGGTTCGTTTAAGCCGTCTCATTGGTATCGACAATGCAGTTGAATGGATGGCCATGGCTAATCCTAAAAAACCAGCTGCTGCACTGAAAGATGGTGCGGTTGATGCAGTGGTTGCTGCGGATAAACTCCAAGACGCTGCAATTGACTTGGTTAAACAAGCCCTTGCTGGCCGTGTAGACTGGAAAGCAAAACGCCAAGAAAAACTTGACCCAGTTAAATTGAACCCAATCGAACAAATGATGGCGTTCAACTCGGCGAAAGGTGCAGTACTTGCAAAAGCAAATCCTGCTCAATACCCTGCGCCTAAACTTCTTCTTGACTCATTACAAGCTGGTGCAAGCCTTCCACGTAATGAAGCACTGCAAGCTGAAGCAGCTGGTTTTGCAAAAGCAGCGATTACACCACAAGCAGGTGCATTAATTGGTCTATTCATCAATGACCAAGTGGTGAAGAAAACTTCGAAGAAATATGAAAAAGGTGCGCACCCTGTAAACCAAGCGGCTGTTCTAGGCGCGGGTATCATGGGTGGCGGTATTGCTTACCAAGCGGCAAGCAAAGGCACACCAATCATCATGAAAGACATTGGTAATCCACAACTTGCTTTGGGTATGAAAGAAGCAAATGGCTTACTGACCAAACAAGTTGAACGTAAGAAGATGAAACCTGCTCAAATGGGTGAAACTCTTGCGCGCATCCGTCCTACTTTAAGCTATGACGAGTTTAAAGAAGTGGACATCGTGATTGAAGCGGTGACTGAAAATCCAAAAGTAAAAGGCATTGTACTTGCTGAAACTGAGAAGAATGTTCGTGACAACACGATCATTGCTTCAAATACTTCAACAATTTCAATCACACGTTTGGCTGAAAACCTACAACGTCCTGAAAACTTTGTCGGTATGCACTTCTTTAACCCAGTACACATGATGCCATTGGTAGAAGTGATCCGTGGTGAGAAGACTTCGGCTGAAGCGATTGCGACTACTGTAGTTCTTGCTCAGAAAATGGGTAAAACACCAATCGTTGTAAACGACTGCCCTGGTTTCCTTGTAAACCGCGTATTGTTCCCTTACTTCGGTGCATTTGACCTTCTATTGAAAGACGGTGCTGACTTCCAACAAGTCGACAAAGTCATGGAAAAATTCGGCTGGCCTATGGGTCCTGCTTACTTGATCGACGTGGTGGGTATCGACACGGGCGTTCACGGTGCAGAAGTCATGGCTGAAGGTTTCCCTGACCGTATGAAGCCAGACTTCAAAGGTTCAATCGAAATCATGTACGAAAACAAACGTTTGGGTCAAAAGAACGACGTTGGTTTCTACAAATACGAACTTGACCGTAAAGGCAAAAAAGCCAAAGTGGTTGATCCAACTGCGTATGAGCTTGTTGCTACTGTGGCAACTGCGGAAAAACGTGAGTTTGATGCTCAAGAAATCATTGACCGTATGATGCTGGCTTTCTGTAACGAAACTGTTCGTTGCCTAGAAGACAACATCGTAGCGACTGCTTCTGAAGCAGACATGGCGATGATTATGGGTGTAGGTTTCCCTCCATTCCGTGGTGGTCCATGCCGTTACATCGACCAAACAGGTGTTGCTGAATACGTTGCGCTTTGTGACAAATATGCACACTTAGGTAAGGCTTATGAAGCGCCGCAAATGTTGCGTGACATGGCTGCTAACAACAAAAAATTCTACGGTTAAGGAGCAACGTGAATGGCTACTTTAAATCCACGTGACGTTGTCATCGTTGATGGCGTACGTTCAGCAATGGGTAAAACCAAAAACGGTATGTTCCGCAATGTACGTGCTGACAGCTTATCGGCTGAATTGGTTCGTGCTTTAGTTGCTCGTAACCAGTTTGACACCAATGAAGTTGAAGACCTGATCTGGGGCTGTGTAAACCAGACTCTAGAGCAAGGGATGAACATTGGCCGTAACATTGGTTTATTGGCTGATCTTCCGAAAACTGTGGCAGGTCAAACGGTTAACCGTCTTTGTGGTTTATCTATGCAAGCGCTTCACACCGCTGCTGCACAGATTGCAACCAACCAAGGTGATATCTTCATCATTGGTGGTGTAGAGCACATGGGTCACGTAGGGATGATGCACGGCATC
>NZ_DKIK01000126.1:0-8167 GCF_002454215.1 Acinetobacter sp. UBA6720 | reverse complement strand
CCAGTGGGTGAGCGAAGGTGGACGGACGCGCTATATAGTCACGGCTTTGGCGCCAGAGCTTGAGGCTGCACACTTACAAGCAGTTACAAATATTGTGTCCAACCAAGGTTTCAACATTGAAACTGTGACCCGTTTGTCAGGTCGTCCAGTCTTAAATGGCGAATTGGATGGGCCAAAGCGCGCTTGTGTCCAATTTGGTTTAAGCGGACAAATGCTGGATGCTGCAGCGATGCGTGCGGCTTGCTTACGCTTATCACATGAGTTGAATGTCGATGTCGCGGTTCAAGAAGACAATGCCTACCGCCGTAACCGACGTTTGGTCTGTTTTGATATGGACTCGACCTTAATCGAGCAAGAAGTGATTGATGAGTTAGCTATTGAAGCAGGTGTCGGCGCACAAGTAGCTGAAATCACAGAACGTGCCATGCAGGGTGAGTTGGACTTCCAACAAAGTTTCCGTGCACGTGTCGCACTGCTCAAAGGAATGGATGCTTCTGTTCTACCTAAGATTGCGGAACGCTTGACCGTTACAGAGGGTGCGGAACGTTTAATCTCAACTTTAAAAGCATTAGGTTACCGTACCGCGATTTTATCGGGTGGGTTCCAGTACTTTGCTGAGTATTTACAAGCGAAATTGGGCATTGATGAAGTGCATGCCAATATCCTAGATGTTGAAAATGGCGTAGTGACAGGTGAAGTGAAAGGCCACATTGTCGATGGTGCACGTAAAGCATTATTGCTGCGTGAATTAGCTGAAAAGATGGGGATTTCGCTTGAACAAGCCATTGCTGTAGGCGATGGTGCAAACGATTTACCGATGCTGTCGATTGCGGGTTTAGGGGTCGCATTCCGAGCGAAACCATTGGTAAGACAAAACGCGAATCAAGCTATTTCAAGTGTTGGTTTAGATGGTGTTCTGTATTTATTGGGCGTGCATGATAAAGATTTGAATCGTGCCTAAAAGCATTTGTGAGGATAAAAAACGCAGCCCTCGAGCTGCGTTTTTTTGTTGCAAATTTAAGCAAAAAGCGATGAGTGGTCAGTGAAAAATGTTGATAAAAACAACGATCAACAGAATCGAAAAAAATATTTTTAACTGCTGAAATTAAGGGTTTTATTTTGTAATGACACGCCAAGACCGAGCGTGTCTTTGTTTTGGAAAAGTTCAAATCTAAAAAAATGTAATGACAATATAATATGGCGACAAGGTATGTCGCATTCTAAAAATACAAGCCTTTTTTTCTTTTCAAAACTGCTCATAATGCATGCATAGAGTTTGAAAGCTACACAATCCATTAATTTTAAACGGTATAGGGGATGGGTTCAGCGCAGTGTATAGATCGCTTGAACTGATCTTAGACGGAGGTTTTTATGGTAACAGCGAATTTAGCTACCATCGTTGGCTTGAGTTTAGTCGCCGCTGCGTTGATTGCTGTTTTCTTTTCGCCTTATCGTCGCTGGTTGAGTTTTATGGTGGCGGGTATGGTGTTTTGGGGAATACTGGAAGTCATTCGCCTAGGTGTGCAAGCAGTCTTTGAAATGCCAATCACTTATAGCTACTTAACTGCTTTAACTTCAGCGATGCTTATTGTGACGATGTTACTTCTACGTGAAGACCGTCGTGCAGAACGTGCATTGGCGCAGCGCCGTTGTATTGAACATACACCTGTATATGAAGATGACCAACAGCAATGTTCTAGCCGCTAAGTCATAAGTACATACCGTACAAAAAGATGCCTAGGGCATCTTTTTTACGTTCTTACATGATTGTTATACAAAGCCTAGCAGTAAAAATGGCAACTTGTGGTAGGATTGGAAACAGTCAATTTATCAACAATTACAATAGGCTTACATGTCATGAAACTATCTTCAATTCCTGTGGTTAAACTTCCATTGGTTGATGTCAGCACGGATCCGCTGGATTTAATGGTTACAGGTCTGGCACTGCGTATGAAACAACTGGCACGCACTAGCCCAAAATTTATTGAATTGGTTCATGAGCGTCAGTTCCGTATTCAGATTGGTACGGATTTGGGTATGGCCCGCCAAATTATTGTCAATAATGGACAGATTGATACGGTTTCAGGTGATGCTGAAAAAGCCGATTTTATTTTACAGTTTGCGGACAGTGAGCAGGGTGTGAAAACTTTAATCAAAGGTGATCCAACCGCATTTATGACTGGCATGCAAAACGGCAGCATTAAAATGGAAGGTGATTTTGGTCTCTTGGTTTGGTTTAACCAAGTTGCAAAATTGGTTCCGCCAAAGCTACCAAAGCCTGTGAAAGCAAAAATTAAAGCCGCTCGTGCGTTTTTAAAAGAAAAAACGGGTAAGTAAGTTTTATTGAAAAATAATATATTTATCAATATGATTGCCCCCAAATTATGGGGGTAATTTTTTTATGAAAACTTTTTTAACTGCAACATTAATGACAGCATCTTTAGCACTAACAGGTTGTGCGAGTATTATGTCTGGCTCAACGCAGACACTTACATTTAAGTCAGTTCCTGACACAGCAAATATTGTGATCACAAATAAACTGGGTGAGAAAATTCATACAGGCTCAACCCCTGCAACGGTCACTCTTAAACGTGGTAATGGGTATTTTAAACCCGCAAGTTATGATGTTACATTTTCAAAAGAAGGCTATCAACAGAAAACCGTAGATGTCACTGCAAAAATGAATGGTTGGTATATAGCTAATATCGTTTTTGGTGGATTAGTTGGCTTTTTGATTGTTGATCCTGCTACTGGTGCTATGTATAGCTTAAGCCCTAATGATGTGAATACACTTTTAGAGATTTCTAATACTGAAAGTAACAAGATGCAAAACAATCAAAATCTTACCGTTATGCTCATTGATGAAGTACCTAAGGATATGTTGGCGCGAGTACAATTCATCAAGCAAATTTAATCCTATCAAAAAGCCCTCAACTGAGGGCTTTTTGATACGTTGCTTTTTTATTCGACTTCTAAATTAAAAGTCACAGGGCCATCATTGACCAAATGTACTTTCATATCGGCGGCGAAAATACCTGTCTGTACAGTTTCAAACTGGGCCTTGGCATAGTCAACCAATTGTTCATATAAGGCTTGGGCATCATTTGGTGGCATAGCGGGTCCAAAGTCAGGACGCAAGCCCTTTTGCGTCTGCGCCATCAAGGTAAACTGAGAGACCAGTAAGATTCCACCACCTGCCTGACTCACGTTCCAACCCATTTTACCTTGTTCGTCATCGAAGAAACGATATTTTAAGATCTTATCGACCAGTTTCTTCCCTTTTTCGAAGGTATCATCTTTTCCTATACCTAAGAAAACCAAGATACCGTGTTGAATTTCGCCAGTGGTTTCACCATTGACGACCACTTTGGCTTCGAGAACGCGTTGTAATAAGGCTCGCATGATTGATTTGATCTATCGCTTGATTATGCAAAGTGGAATTGTAGCAAACCTATATTGCCTGAGCAGATCATCAAGCATATTTTGCACATAAATGACTGAAGAATAGCGAATAAAGATCACACTATTCCATAAACCGATTAAATTTATGAAAATTATCCGTTTTAACAATTTGTGTAATTTTTGTATCTTGGCTGACGCAGGAAAGGTAGGAATTTTAGTGAGATAGAAACGATGTTTAAGTTTTCTTTGTTAGTTGCAATGTTGGCAACTGCGACGGGTGTTACACAAGCAGCGACATTAACCAAAGATAATGGTGCACCAGTCGGAGACAATCAGAACTCAATAACTGCGGGCGAATACGGACCGACTTTACTGCAAGATGTTCAACTCGTTCAAAAACTGCAACGCTTTGGCCGAGAGCGTATTCCTGAGCGAGTCGTACATGCGCGTGGTACAGGGGCCTATGGTGAGTTTGTTGCAAGCAAAGATTTATCCGATTTAACCGTGGCTTCCATGTTTAAGGGAGGCACTAAAACCCCTGTATTTTTACGCTTTTCTACCGTCATTCATCCGAAAGGTTCACCAGAAACTTTACGTGATCCACATGGTTTTGGCTTGAAATTTTACACACAAGAGGGCAATTGGGATTTAGTGGGAAATAATCTTCCTGTGTTTTTTATTCGTGATGCCATCAAATTTCCAGACTTCATTCATGCCATGAAGCCAAGTCCTGTGTCAAATGTACAAGATGCCAATCGCGTATTCGACTTTCTACAAAGCCAACCTTGGTCAGTCAACATGTTGACCTATGTTTACTCAAATTTGGGTACACCTGTGAGCTATCGTAATCTGGATGGTTTTGGGGTACATGCCTTTAAGCTTTATAACGCTAAAGGTGAATATAAGTACGTGAAATTTAATTTCCGTACGAAGCAGGGGGTAAAAGGTATGAATCTGGAAGAAACGGCTGCAATGCAGGCGAAGGACTTCAACCATTTAACCAATGATTTGTATAACAATATCAATGCAGGTCATTTCCCGAAATGGGACTTGTATATTCAAGTGATTGATCCTAAAGACTTAAATAATTTTGATTTTAATCCATTGGATGCAACTAAAATTTGGCCAACTCATTTAGTTCCAGAATTCAAAGTTGGAACATTGACGCTGAATCGCATGCCAAAGAACTTCTTTAATGAAACGGAACAATCAGCTTTTGCACCAGGAAATTTAATCCCAGGTATCGAACCATCAGAAGACCGTTTGTTGCAAGGTCGCATTTTCTCTTATTCAGATACGCAAATGTATCGTTTGGGAGCAAACCATCAACAAATTCCTGTCAACCGTCCGCTTGTCGCTGTCCAAAATAACAATCAGGAAGGCGCGATGAATATGTCGCATCGTGATTCTGATGTGAACTATGAACCCAGTCGTGCCGAGCCTAAGTCCGCGGTATTACATGCCAAGGCTGTGAATACACCTCTGGGTGAAAAAGTGTTGCAACAGGCGATTCAAAAAGAACAGCCTTTTAAACAAGCTGGTGAGTTATACCGCTCTTATTCAACACAGGAAAAAAATGATTTGATTCGGAACCTTGCGGCCGACTTAGGTCAAGTCAAAGATCCAGAAACCAAAAATCTGATGTTGTCATATTTTTATAAAGCGGATGCAGATTATGGCAGACGTTTAACTGCGGCAACCAAAGGAAATCTTAAGCAAGTAGAAGCGAAAGCAGCATTGCTACAAGACTAATGGACACGTCTGAACAAAATTGGTGACTAGGGCGAGGACGTCACCTCCCAAGAGTCCTGTAAAACTCAGAACCTTTCCTGCAACCCTAGGGCGAGTTTTACAGGCATTGTATTTTTAACCGCTAAACAGTGGAAGATATGTCATGAAATTTCTATTTAACGGTTTAATGGTTGCAGTGCTCAGTCTAAGTACTTCGGTTGTCTATGCAGAACAAACGACTTCGACAGCATCCTTAGCACAATCGCAACAAGCTTTAATAGATCTATTTTTTGCTGCAACTCGAACTGGCAATCAAGATGTGATGAGTGAATTTTTAAAGTATGGTTTTCCAGTCAATCAGAAAAACCACGCAGGTTTTACTGGGCTCATGATCGCCAGTTATTATGGTCATCAAGATGTCGTAACGCTGTTATTAATACATGGTGCTGACCGATGTTTACGCGATCACAAAGGCAATACGGCTCTTATGGGGGCAATATTTAAGCTGGAATGGTCGATTGCCAATCAGCTACGCCAAGTTGATTGTGATGTACAGGCCAAACAGACAGGTCAAAAAACAGTACGAGAATTTGCAAAAGTGATTGGTCAAGAACAACAGCTGGAAAAATGGATAGAAACAGAGTCTCAACAAAAGTAAAAAGCACATTTCACTTTGAACCTTGGTCGAATAGCGCTAGTGAATTACTAAAACATGGCTATGCAGTTTAAAAAAATGTGCTTTAATGCAATAAGTTGCTAAAAACCGAAAATGATATGTCTGCCATCATCCAATCCTTATTAGATACTGATCTGTACAAATTTACGATGCTACAGGTGGTACTGCATAAGTTCCCTCAAGCACATAGTGTGTACCAGTTTCGTTGCCGTAATTTGGATGACACGGTTTATCCTTTGGTCGACATTCTGGATGATTTAAATCACCAATTAGATTTGCTTTGCCTACTGCGTTTTCAAGACGATGAACTGCAATATCTACGCGGTTTGCGCTTTATCAAAAGTGACTTTGTTGATTATTTAGAGTTGTTTCAACTCAAACGTCGTTTTATTGTGGCCAGTATTGATCACCAAGGTCGTTTAGATATTCGGATTGAAGGGCCGATGGTTCAAGCCATGATGTTTGAAATCTTTGTGCTTGCCATCGTCAATGAGTTGTATTTCCGTCGTATTCGGACAGATGAGGTCATGGCTGAGGGCGAACGTCGACTACAAGCTAAAGTGGCCTTATTAAAACACTATGAAACATCGCAAACCCCAAATGATCCCCCATTTTTAGTTTCTGATTTTGGTACACGTCGACGCTATAGTCTCGCGTGGCAAAAACATGTGATTGAAGTGTTTAATCAAGCTGCACCACATATTTTCCGTGGTACCAGTAACGTCTTAATTGCGAAGCAATTAGGTCTTACCCCGATTGGCACCATGGCGCATGAATTCCTACAAGCCTTCCAAGCGTTGGATGTACGTTTACGTAATTTCCAAAAATCAGCACTGGAAACGTGGGTACAAGAGTACCGCGGTGATTTAGGCATTGCTTTGACGGATGTGGTGGGGATGGATGCATTCCTGCGTGATTTTGATCTGTACTTTGCCAAACTGTTCGATGGCTTGCGTCATGATAGTGGCGACCCGTATGAATGGGGCGATAAGGCCTATGCTCACTATAAAAAGCTGAAAATTGACAGTAAAACCAAAATGCTGACCTTTAGTGATGGACTGAATTTAGAGAAAGCGTGGGATTTACACAACTATTTCAAAGACCGTTTTCAAGTGAGTTTCGGGATAGGCACCAATTTGACCAATGACATGGGGCAAACGCCACTAAATATTGTGCTTAAACTAGTTGAATGTAATGGTCAGTCGGTTGCGAAAATTTCTGATAGTCCAGGTAAGACCATGACTGATAACGATACTTTTTTGGCCTATTTACGTCAAATTTTTGAGATTACTGAGGTATAAGTTTATATAACTCTAGTGTTTGTAATGCCAGAATTCATTTTGGCATTACGCTTTTTAAATGAGACAAATAGAGATATCTATAATTCTGCTAAAGGAATGCAAAAAATCAGAATAATTGTAAAAATGAGTTGTGCTAAGATCAAAGCATGACCTGAAAATATACGAAATAATATGACACATTCTGCCTTTAATTTTGGCTTACTGATAGAAGCAGAACAGTTGGTTCCGCATTTAGGCAATGAAAAACTACGCATCGTAGATTTAAGTCGCGCCTCGGTCTATGACCAGTTGCATATTCCACATGCTTTGCATTTAAAGCCAAAATTTTTAGTACGCCAAGACGAACAGGCTACGGGTTTACTACCCGATGCTGAGGGGCTACGAGACCTGATTTCTTATCTGAATATTTCACCCGAGCATCATGTGGTGGTTTACGATGATGAAGGTGGTGCTTGGGCTGGGCGTTTGATTTGGAATTTACACTGCTTAGGTTTTGAAAATACCAGCCTGCTGAATGGTGGAATTCATGCATGGCTTGCAGCAGGATTGCCAACGACGTCTGAGGTGGAGCAGTTTGAATCTGTCAGTGCTTTGGTACAGGTCGATCAAGCCAAAATACAGCAGTATCGAATTGAATATACTGAGTTATTAGAGAAAGTTCAAAGTAGTCAGGTCCAACTCTGGGACTGCCGAACAGAAGATGAATATACGGGTCTCCGCCTTGCAGCGCGACGCGGTGGTCACATTCCAAATGCATTACATTTTGAATGGAGTACTGCACTTAACCGTGAAAATCATTTAAGATTGCACCCTTTAGAACGCACGCAGCAACGCTTAGAGCAATTGGGTTTTAACTTAAATGAACCTGTGGTGGTGTATTGTCAGTCACATCACCGTTCAGGACTGGCTTATATTTTAGGTCGTTTATTGGGTTGGAATATTCAGGCGTATGACGGTGCGTGGAGTGAATGGGGCAACCGCCTCGACAGTCCTATCATTACCGGAGAGATGCCGTCTTGAGCCTCACATCACGCTTAAAAAAACAAATTTTCATTCA
>NZ_DKIK01000114.1:32337-42516 GCF_002454215.1 Acinetobacter sp. UBA6720 | reverse complement strand
CAGTGCTTGCCATTGGGCTTAGTCGTCTCTCCCTCCAACGGACTTCGCTCAGGCTTGTACGCATTTTATATGTAGATAACAATGCAAAACGTACAAACTTTAAAGTTAAGCCGTGCCACATTGATGTTTCCTTTGGCATTGGTTTTATTCGAATTTTCGGTCTATATCGGTAATGATTTAGTCCAACCTGCCATGCTCGCCATTACCCAAGATTTTGGGGTCAGCAGCGCATGGGCACCGTCGTCCATGTCTTTTTATTTATTGGGCGGTGCCTGTGTCGCATGGCTGCTTGGGCCACTTTCAGACCGTTTAGGCCGCAAAAAAGTGCTGCTCTCGGGTGTGGCATTTTTTGTGCTGACCTGCCTTGCAATTTTACTCACTCAAAATATTGAGTCTTTTTTGGCACTCCGCTTTTTACAAGGTGTGGGGCTGTCGATGATTTCTGCGGTGGGTTATGCCGCAGTACAGGAAAGTTTTGAAGAGCGTGATGCTATTAAGGTCATGGCTCTTATGGCGAATATTTCTTTGCTAGCACCGTTACTTGGTCCTGTGGTCGGGGCATTTATGATTGACCATGTGTCATGGCATTGGGGTTTTATTGGCATCGCCTTTTTGGCTTTTTTAAGTTGGTTTGGTTTAAAAGCCAAAATGCCTGCGACACAGCACAGTATTCCTAAAAAGCCACTACGTTATATATGGGATGATTATAAAACGGTCTATAAAAATAAGACTTTTTTGGCGCTCACCTTTGGTTTGCCTATGGTGGCCATGCCATTGATGTTGTGGATTGCACTGTCACCCGTAATCTTGGTCGAGGAACTTGGCCTGAGCAGTATGCAATACGGCTTGGCGCAGTTCCCTGTCTTGGGTGGTCTCATTCTAGGTAATATTGTGCTGATTAAAGTCATCGACAAAATGGCACTGGGTAAAACTGTGTTACTCGGTTTGCCCTTGATGTTCATCGGTACGCTGTTGGTGGTGCTCGGCACGATTTTCCAAAGCTATTTCTTACCGTTACTGATTGTGGGGATGACTTTGGTGAGCTTTGGTGAAGGTATTAGTTTTTCAGTGTTATACCGCTTTGCGTTGATGTCATCTGAAGTATCTAAAGGGACAGTTGCCGCAGCCGTTTCGGTACTGATGATGTTTACGTTTTTCTTCGTGATTGAACTGGTGCGTATGGCGTATGTAGAATTTGGTCTTTGGGCTTATAGTTTGGTCTGCCTCAGTTTAATTACCCTGTGGTTTAGTTTTCCACGTGCGACCGTGAAGAAGGTGATACAAAGCCGTCTTGAGAGCGGTGTCTACTAAGATTTTATTCGCTGAATTTAGCGAAGTTCTCATCAAAAAAGCGCCCATTCAGATGAATAGGCGCTTTTTTATTATGGCTTTAAATAATCCTTTTAAAGCCAGTATTTAAAAATGGTATTAAAACTCAGGCTTCCGCTTGCTCAGGTTCTAGTTTTTTAATTTTGGCATCAAATACAAAAGGCCCAAAGGGTAGAATGGACGCGATCAAACCTAGAATAAACATCTTCAAAGACCATTTTTGCTTTTCACAGACTACAAACAGCACGATGAGAAACAGGATAAATAATACGCCATGCCCCATACCGACATATTTGACTAGGATCGGGTTATCAAAGATGTATTTCATTGGCATCGCAATAAATAACAACAGTAAAAAAGAAATCCCTTCTAAAAATCCTACAACACGTAATGTCTGAATGTTCATGGTCAAAAATCTATGAGAATGAAGCTCGAGTGTACTCAAGAATGAAAGAAAAATGAACTATTTAAGATACATAGCCAAGCTGAGCCATTTGGGCCAAATTGAAACATTTTGAGGGCTTCGGATGACATGGATTATTTAATGACTTATTTAATATCTCGGGTGAGTAGTTCGGTTTTCAATTTGAGCAATTCTGGTAGGGTTTCCAGTAGTAGGCTGATTTGTTTGAGTACCAAGTGCAAGTGCTGACTCATTGTTTCTTGTGTGTTTAAGTATTTGATCTCTGCCAGTTTCTGTTGAATCTCTCGCTCGGGTAAGGTCTTATGCTGAAGTAGTACGTCATTCAGCGTGTTTTTACACCAGAGCATGAGTTCCAGTACTTGGTTGTCTTGTACCAGTTCACGATGGCTGCCCAAAGCAGAAATATAGCTGAGTTGACTGTGGCTATATACCAAGTAGCGAAAAGCATGGTGTATCAGTTCTGGGTTTGGATTCGGTTCAGTACTGAGACTAGAAATCATGCTTGCAAGTTCAGTTTGGGCATTGTGTGCAGCACGCCGTGCTCCGCGATAAGCCATGCTATTGTTTTTGCCCTGCTGGTACTGTTCACAAATGGCATCAAAATAGTTGAGGGTGCTATCAGAAGCTTTTTTTATGGTGTTGGAAATATTACGAAAGTCCCAATCAGGCCAGATGAAACTGACCGCGAACCACGCAATGGCGCAACCCATTAGAGTATCCATGATCCTCGGTAAAATAATGGCATAGCCTGCACCTTTTAAATTAAAAATCAGCAGTACCATGAGTGTTGCCATTAGAGTTGCCATGGCATATTTTTTAGAGCTGAGATAGAAAAAGCACACCCCAAAAATGATGGTCAGCAGTAATTGCCCTTCAATACTTGGGACGAAATACAGCAGAGGAATACCTAACATCACCCCTAAAATGGTGCCCAAGGTTCGCATTTTTAAGCGACTTTTGGTGGCGAAATAACGCATTTGGCAGACAAATAACCCTGTCAATAAAATCCAGTAGCCATGTTGGGCAAAAGGCAGAAGAGAAATGCCATAACCCACAGCAAAGACAAAGGCGATACGTACCGCATGTCGAAACAGTGCCGACTGCGGGGTGAGATGTTGGCTGAGTTTGAGCCACAGATCGTGCCAACCATGAATATCATCATCGTATAAGTTGAGGTTGTCGATGTGTTCTTGATAGCGTTGCTCTTGGCGTAATTGCAGTTCATTTAAGTGTTGAAAGCGTTCATGCACATTGTCTAAGTTATTTAAAATCAGTTGTAGATTTTTGACTTCAATATTATGTGGATTGTCTCGAATCCAGTCTTGCATGGAACTGTGTAAATTCAGCAATGCTTGATTCGTATTGGGATCTGAGACATAGATTTGATTGCTGAGAATACAGCGTGCCAATGCCTGACAGGCAAGGGCCTGCAGCCGAATATTTTTTTGAATACGGAAAATAAGATCTGTACGGCTGAAGTTCTGATGTAGCTGTTCATAGTGTAAATAATTAGAGCTGGCTTGCTCATGAATGTCTTGAGCCAGAAAGTATAAATTCAGCCAATAAATCGTCTTTTGGTTGGCACGTGAGGCCTTTAGTCGAGTGAGCAGCGAACTTTTGGTGCTATTAAAGCTTTGAATAATTGTGCTGTTTTGTAAGGATAAGTCGTAGAGTAATGCTTCAACATTGTTTTGATTATCAGGGTCAAACAAACGTGCTTTGGCATTGAGTAAATCTGCAATTTGCTTAAAACAGCGTGCTAGATTGTCCTGAACGGCCAAAGTTGGTTTTAGCAGATAAAACACAATGGCGGTACAGCCATACCACAATGCGCCCAAGACAAAACAACTGGGTTGAAAGTACCAAACTGAATATTCTCCTAAGCCAAACATGCTGTATAAGGAGAGTAAAATGGTGCCAAAGCTCATCGCTGCATAGCGTTGTCCAAGTGCCCCCAGTAAGATAAAACAGGCACTAGAAAGCGATAAGTAAGTGATGAATATGAATTTATAGGGATGCAGGAAATCTAAAATACTGCTGACACTAAAGAACAGCACGCAGACATAGACTAGGTTTCTGAGACGAATACTAAGTCGATCATCGAAGTCTGTTAAGGCAGTTGCAATCGCACCTAACGTCGTCGGTACGATCAGTTGTTCCAGTCCTAAAAAGTAGAGCCCTAAGGTTGTACCACTCAGCACGATAAAAATTTGCAGGCAATACATAAAAATTGCATTGGACTGAAAAGATTGAAACCACAGGCGAAAATTATTCACGATGTCATTGTCTAGGCTTGATTTTATTTTGCTTTTAGCCTGAACGTTTTTTAGCATACTGTCAATTTAATGCGATTGAACATCACATGAAAAAGAGAGTAAAAAGCGATAAAAACACAGCAGAAAGTTCATCCGCTGTGTTGTGTGTATAAGTCAGAACTTATCCACAGAAACGAATATGAAGCACTTTTTTTTACATGCTAAGGATGCGATAGATTTATTGAATTACACCACACGCGATACGATCGCCACCACCGCCGAGTGGTTTAGGACTATCTGAGTAGTTGTCGCCACCTGCATGCACCATCACCGCTAAACCTTGTATGTTTGCTAAACTCAAACGAGGTGCAAGTAAATTGACTTTCGCATTACCTGCTGAGTCGACATTCAAGATGGGTAAATCACCCAGATGACCATTGAGCGGTGTACCGTGGTTGGGTGCTTTTTCGGGGTTAAAATGTCCGCCAGCAGCTAAAGCTGCAACTGGTTTCCCTTCTTTTTCAGCCACATCACATGAGCCTTTTTCATGGATGTGAAAACCATGTGGGCCCGGCGGAAGCTGGCTTAAATTGGTTTGAATAACTAGGCCAGCAGGGCTGTCGGTAAAACGAATGGTACCAATTTTTTGTCCCACACCTGCAGTTGAAACCGCATGAACATCGACATTTTTGACCATCGTGTTACTTTCAGTTGGAGTCGTGCTACATGCCACAGTCCCTAAACCAATCAACGCCATGAGCGCACTTAGTTTTAAAGTAGAAGACAACATATTAGATCCTTTTTCCTTAAAATTCAGAACCATTCAAACAAAGGCAAGGCTTGGGTTCAATGTTCTCCGTACAGTGTTTTTGTATCTGACATAAAAAAACGCATGCTCTCGGTGAAAGCATGCGTTTAAGTTATTTCACTAAAGTTATTTTTTTGGCGTGTCCAATGGCTCTTCAGGTGGATCATAAGCTAATGTCGCTTTCGGCATCATTAAGGGTTCATTGACCTGCTCATGCAACCATTCACGCCAAATAGCTAACAGCACGGCTAGGATCACAGGGCCAATAAATAAACCGATCATACCAAAGCTGGCTAAACCACCTAGCACACCAAACATGATGAGTAAGAATGGAATTTGAGTTGCACCTGAGATCACCAATGGGCGAATCACATTGTCCGCTGTACTCACGACACAAACACCCCAAGCCATCACACCTATAGCCTCAATGGTTTGACCTTGTGAGAACAACCACAGTGATACGGCACTATAAGCGACAGGAGGGCCAAATGGAATCAACGCAAATAAGAAGGTAACAATGGTGAGTACCATTGGATTTGGAACACCTGCAACAAAGTAACTAATGCCTGCCAAGAGTGCTTGAGCAACAGCTGTAAGCCCTACACCATACAGCACGGCGCGTGTTGTTTCAGAAATGGTATCTAAATAGTGATGAATACGTGGTCCAATCACCATTTCAAGTGCCTTGCTAACCTGACTTAAAATGGTTTGTCCATCACGGTAGAAAAAGAATAAAGACATGACTGCAAAGCAGAGTTTGAAAATATTTTTACTGATTTCACTGAGAACTAAACGACCATAGCTTAAGTGGCTTTGGAACCAACCTGAAACATTTTGTACGATGCTATTGGGGTCAGTATTGATTTCTTTTAAGGTCCGTGTGACTTCCTTACCGATAAAAGGTAAGTCACGGATAAATTGAGGCACATCTAAGTGACCAGAAAAGACCTGTTTTTGTAATTCGTAAAATAAGCTCCGACCTTCGTGTTGCAGCATAAAGATTGCAAAGGTCAATGGAATTCCGACCACCAATATAACCATGCTGATCATAATGGTTGCACTTAAAGTCGGACGCGGTCCACAGAGCTTCTGCACGGAGTGATATAAAGGCCATGTGATATAGGCAATAATCGCAGCCCAAAGCACAGGTACAATAAAGTATTTTAGGACTTGAAAGCTCAAATAGAACAGAATAAAAATCAGTCCAAATAACAATACTTTTTGTAAGGCTGGTGCGTATCGTTGCACGGTATTCACTGCTATATCTCTAAGGTCAAAGTCATATTAACTGAAAAAAATGCGAACGAGAATCTACCCTTGGTAAGTTCTCGTGAATTACAGAACATAAAAGCAGAGTTCATTGGCTTATCTTTATCTTCAATGCCTTAGAACCACGCACTTGGATCATCGACAATTGCATTGAGCAAAGGTTGCCATTGGCTTTGGATGGTTAAATAATTTTTTTGTGTTTTATCAAATATGCTTAAGCCTTGCATTGCCAATTGACCATACGCGGTACGCTCAGAAATCCATGCGATCGGTTGCTGTTCAATCTTTTCAAAAAAGTCTTGAATGTCTTTGGCACTGGCGCTGTTGGCTTTGACCCGATTGGCTAAAAGGAGAATTTGAACTTTACCTTTACGGATACGTTTAATCTCTTGCAAGTGTTTTAAAAAACGTCGTGTACTGTCAATATCAAAAAATGAAGGTTGCAGTGGGGTCACAATTGCATGTGCTTCACTCACCAGTTGTTCCGCATGTTCACCAGACAGTGCGCCTGGTGCATCAATAATTAAATATTCAATATTTTTAGGGACTTCACCAATTGATTTTTCATGACGCCAATCCAAACTTTCAATATGTGCTACGTGGTCAGGGCGTTGTTTTAACCACTGACGGGCAGACTTTTGATTATCAGCATCGGCCAATGCGACCTTATAACCTTTCTGTGCAAGTGCTGACGCTAAATTAATTGCGGTTATCGTTTTGCCACAGCCACCTTTTTGGTTTGCAATTAATATCGTTTTCATGACCTTAAATGATTTTATTCTGCTCATCCCTAGCATATCATTCTTTTGTGTGCTGGATATGACACATGACCAAAGTTATAAGCTTAAATCTTGCTAGCAGTAGCACAAAATTAGGAAAAAACCATGTCCATATGGATGGCAATGTTGATCGGTGCAGTAATTGGTGTGGTCTTGACCACCCTTATTTTAAGTCACAGCCGAAATGGACGCATCAAAGCAGAATATGAGCGCTACATTGCCGAATTAGAATTAGAGCATCAGCAGGCTTTGGCTCAAGCACAAAAGCGCAGTGTCAATACCAGTCGAGCGGTGCTTAAAGGCAAAATGGCAGAGCAACTGGCACCGATTATGCCGCAGTTTGAATACTTACCCAGTGATGCTAAATTTTTGGGAGATCCTGTCGACTATGTGGTGTTTGATGGTTATACCGACCTGCGTGATGGTGAGGGGAGAGCGGAAGATATTGAAATTGTTCTCATTGATATTAAAAGCGGTGGGGCGAGGCTGACCAAAGGACAAGTGGCCATTGCGCAAGCGATTCAAGCAGGGCGGGTACGTTTTGAAACGGTACGCATCGACTTTGATACGGCGGAATAAGCCAAGTAGCAACAAACATATCCATTCAATCGAACAACTTCAAATACAGCATGATATGAATATTGCGATTATCTTAATTGGGTTTTTGCGCACGAGCAAAGTACATCAGTTGTCCGAGTTTCGGGATTCCCTCAGCATAAAAGTAGTGTTGTTCTATCACATTAAATCCTGCTGTTTTTAAGGACTGTTCAATATTTCGATTGAGATGGCAGCCATCCGCTAAACGCTTTTGCACAGGCGTGAGTAAGTGTTGTAGGCGCTGAATATACAGGTTATTGGTGTTTAACACATGCTCCACTACATGTAAGGTACCGCCGGGTTTGAGCACGCGTAATATTTCTAGCAAAGCCTGTTCTAGCTCTGCAATACTACACAGCGTCCACGTACTGACTACATGTTCAAGGCTGCGGTCAGCAAAAGGTAGCTTTTCTGCCCGTGCTTGTAAGTGATGTACTTCAAACGAGGCCGCCTGTACCCGCTCTATAGCCAAATGATAAATTTCAGGGCTGGGTTCAAGGGCATAGAGTGTATCGACATTTTGATAAAAAGGCAGATTCAGTCCTGTACCAAAACCAATTTCCAATACCTCTCCTTGAATCGGTAAAAGTAGTTCACGGCGCTTGTCCATTAAACTGGGTACTTGCATGACCTGATTTAATACATGTGGAAAAATGTGTTGTTGATAATATTTATAAAGCATGAGCGAATGAATCTTTTTTTATTGTTGGTTAGCCTAACTGAAAAATGCTCTAGCTAAAAGTAGACTGCATAATTCGTTCACAATGTTACTAAGTTCATAAGCTTTTTTTCAGGAAACTGGACTAAGATGAAAATTGATTCATATTTTCCTAGGTTGATGGGAATGAGGTTTGCAATGAAATCTAAATTTATCTTACTCAGTTTACTCTCAAGTTTACTGTTGCCGATTAGTGCCAGTGCCACTGTAGATTACAACATTGCTAAAGGTCTTGCACCAGCCTCAAAGGATCAATCTATTTCTGTATTGAAACCGTTTAAAGGGGATTTTCGAATTTTGGGTTCAAAGACCTATTCGGAAGATGAGCAAGCCAAATTTTCACCGATAGACTATGCAGTGAGTTGGGGGTTATTTGCTGAGCCTGAAATTGCACGACATATTACTGTGAACCAATACGACCGTTATCTCAATTGGAAAATTGATCGCCTGCCTGTACCTGCTGAGCAAGCGATGCAGATGGTTTCGAATATGCACATCATTCCAGCCAACCCTGAAATTGCGAAACAAATTAAACATGTAAAACGTGGTGACTTGGTTCGTTTAAAAGGTGATTTGGTTGAAATCAAAGATAAAGATCTGGTCTGGACGTCTTCTTTAACCCCAACCGATACTGGCGATGGCGCTTGTGAAGTCTTTCGTGTCAGCTCAATCCAATGGATTGAACGGGTGAAGGGATAAGTGATAAATCAGGTTAAACGAGTTCTTTAGACTATGCTGTTCGACAGGATTGTAGGACAGAACAAACCATATCGTCTTGCTCCACGTGAAACTTATTTAATATATGCTGTAAATGCTTATAGATACTTAATTTTAAAATATTTTATTGATAAACCACGTTCAAATTGTTTAAACGTGGTTTTTTATCTTTATTTTGCGGTTAATGCCGTACCATCAAACGCAATACCATCCCAACCATTCAACATGAACTGACGAATATTTTGATGATCCGTTGCATCAGGTGTCGCTAAAACAGAGGCATAGTGTTCTGCAAATAAGCTTAAGGTTTGTGCTTGATCGAGACCTTGAAGCTGTGCAAACGAAAACACTTTGGCACTGCCTTGGTTTTCAGTTGCCGCATTGTGTTGTAAACCATTTTTAAACGCAGTTGGCGTATGTGTATAAGCAGCTTCAATAAAAGCCAGTACATCTGAAAATTTTGCTTCGCCCGTTGCAAGCTGAGCCAATAAGACCTGTGCCATGTGTATATGTCCGATTAAATTTATGCTCACATCATACCCAAAAAGTGTAGGTTTGTGAGTTTTGCATTTGAGAAAACTTTTGAGCTTATTTTAAGAATCGGCTCAAGCTTGAAAAGCCTTGATGTCGGTAGATTGATTCGGGTTTAATAGGTCTAGTATTGATGAACTGTGGATAACTTTGGACTTATCCATACAGCTTTTGCGAAAAATAGGGCAATTAAATGAATTGGATCTTGGTGGCTTTGGGCGGTGGAATAGGGGCCTGTTTACGCTATGGTGCAGGCTTATTGCTCTTCAAACCGAATATGAGCTTTCCATGGCCGACGTGGTGGATCAATATTATCGGTTGTTTTACTGCGGGACTATTTTTTGCGCTCAGTCAAAAATATCCAGTACTTCAACAAGAAGCACGTTTATTTTTAATGGTGGGTATATTGGGCGGTTTTACCACTTTCTCAAGTTTTGGTCTCGAAACGTTTCAATTACTGAGACAGGGGCAAATGCTACTCGCTTTGAGTTATGCGTTATCAAGTTTAGTGGTGGGCGTGATTGTACTGGGAATAGGATTCTATTTACTCGACAGCCTTTTTAAGCCTTAAATATTTTAGAGCGTCATTGTCGCAATTGAAGACATAAAAAAAGAAGCCTAAGCTGGAGGAGGTCTTAGGCTTCTTGATATCTTTACTATAACGCGTATAGCTTAAAGAAAAATGAAATTATTGTGAGCGTTTGAAACGCGCGAAACGTTTGTTGAAACTTGCAACACGACCTTCATTACTG
>NZ_DKIK01000114.1:29777-32278 GCF_002454215.1 Acinetobacter sp. UBA6720 | reverse complement strand
ACCTTCATTACTGGTTTGACGTTGCTCACCCGTATAAAACGGATGTGACGCACTTGAAATATCCAAACTGACATAAGGATACGTTTTACCTTCATGCTCACGGGTCTGGTTACTTTGTAATGTACTACCGATAATGAAAAATGCATCGGCATTGGTGTCGTGAAATAGCACTTCGCGATACTCTGGATGAATATTGGCACGCATACAGCATCTCCTTAAATCTATTATTTTTGAAATGTTATAATATAACAACATTAAAGTCAAAATAAACCCAGTTACATAAAGTCACTGGGTTTATTGGAGCTGAATTGGTTTTGTTCTCAGCTATCGTCATTATTTAAGCTGTGGGCGGTACCAACTCTTCAAACAGATCGTTGAGGTTGTCGTGGACTTTGAGATGAATCAGGTTCCAGTAATGTCCAGACACCGTACGATTGACCATCAGCGTATCGGGGGAAGGTTTAAACACGTCCCAATATTTCAGCGATGGTTTGACCAGTTCAATGCCATCATGATGAGCGGAGTTCTCAGCAAAGTCATACATGGTCGTAAGGGGGCGCATCAGCACCTCTAACCATGCTTCATACAGTTCGGCAGGAAATTTTCCTTGTTCAGACATGGAGTGCAAAGCAGTCAGTTGTTGCTCCATGGCCAAGATATTACTGTCGCGCGCTGCTTGAATCAGTTGCTTAAAATGCATCACGATTTCAGTCGATAGGGTTTTGACACCGCCGTAGTCATACACGATCACGCTACCATCTTCACGAAAGGCAAAGTTGCCTGGATGGGGGTCGCAGTGAAAGCGCTTTAAAAAGAAAATTTCACGACCAATGGCACGGAATAAACGACGTCCCAGTTCATTGCGCGTGTCTTGTGACCACGTACTGGCAGTTTCAATGCTTTCGCCGTGCTCCAAGCTTAAGGTCAAAATATGACGGCTTGAATAGTCTTTGTAGACTTGAGGAATAATAATCTTAGGGTCTAGGGCCTGATGAAAGGTTCGTGCGACCTCTAAGTTTTGCGCTTCTATTTGATAGTTCAGCTCGTTATCCAAACTGTCCTGAATTTCTTTAAAGAGTTGATCTTGTAACTTACGGTCAATTTTGAGCACACCCATTAAGCGGAGCGCTAAACGGACTTGTTTTAAGTCGCTTTCACAGGCTTCTTCTACACCCGGATATTGAACTTTAACTACGACTTGCTCGCCACTCGGTAAAGTGGCTTTATGCACTTGGCCAATGGAGGCTGCGGCAAGGGGTTGTTCTTCAAAGGCTGTAAAAATTTGATTAAGCGGTTTACCCAGTTCTTTTTCTACCTGCGCTTTGATTTCGCTAAATGGCATCGCTGGCGCTTGGCGTTGTAATTTACTAATCGCGCGTGCCACTTCAGGTGGGAAAATGTCTTTGTACTGAGATGCAATTTGCCCAACTTTCATTACAGCACCTTTCATTTCACCTAAGGTATCTGCAATTTGAAGTCCAATGTCCTGAAAAAGCTGACTGCGCGCCGCATTTTTTTTATCTTCATCGGCATTGAAGTTTCTAATTGAATTGGTCACAGTCTTGGTTGCGATACTTGCCGTCATACTGGCAAGTTTCATAAAGCGACGACCGGGCGTACGAGTCGTATTTGCCATGCGATATTCCTCGGGGCATTTTTGTTACATCTCAGATTTGATCATAGGCGACAAATGCAAGACTGCCTACTTTAAATTGTTAAGCTGATGTTTCTATTTAAATAATAGTGGTCAATTGAGTGAATTGCACGCTGGATGTCGCTGCATTTAAAAATCGCGTTACACTGTGCGAAAAATTTTGAGTATGAAATAAATGAAAGTTTATCGTTATTTTACAGGCAAGGATGATGTGCAGTTTTGTGCACGTGTTACCAAAGCACTGAATGAAGGCTATAGCCTGTATGGTTCACCGACCATGACCTTTAATGGCAATGAAGTGATCGTAGGGCAGGTGGTGGTCAAAGAAGTTGAGGATGAAAGCGAAGTACCACAGGGTCTGAAAGATGCTTTGGCACAACTGTAAGAGAGAAATAGGAGCGTATTTAACCCTCCTATTCACCGCAAAGTTTTAGTGATAGTCCTGACTGAGACGTTTATTGTTGTTATAAAGTCGAAGCAAGAGTAGGGCACATGCTACGCTTAAACCAACAATCAACCCAATCCACACGCCTGCTGCACCTATGTTGGTATAACGTGCCAAATAAATGCTGACTGGAAAAGCCACAATCCAATAGGCAATCATGGTGATCCACATTGGGCCTTTGGTGTCTTGCATACCACGCAAACAACCTGCGGCGCTAATTTGCCAAGCGTCCATCAGTTGGTAGGCGAGTGCAAACAATAGTAAATACATCGCAACTTCTGATACTTCATGGTCAGAGGTATAAATTGCCACAATTTCAGGACGGAACAGCGCAATCAGTAACATGGTCATCAGCGCCAAAACCGTACCCGTAGCGAGTCCGAGTTTTTGCACATTTCGCAT
>NZ_DKIK01000114.1:11540-29702 GCF_002454215.1 Acinetobacter sp. UBA6720 | reverse complement strand
AACTGAGAGGTGACCGACATTGCAATCTGATGTGCTGCCACAATGGTTTCCCCCAGTGGACTGAGAATAATTGCAGCGGTACTAAAAATACTGACTTCGAAGAAAATAGCTAAACCAATGGGTAGACCAAGTTTTAAAATACGCTCGATNNTCGATCCAATAGCGATCCATCTTCTCCCAAGTGCTAAACACTTGAGTTTTTTGATATGCCGAGGCTTTAAAAATATAAGTGGCCAAGGTGAAAAACATGATCCATTGTAAAATCGCAGTGGCAAATCCGCAGCCTGCCGAACCGAGTGCTGGAATCGGGCCGAAACCATACATAAAGACAAAGTTCAGTGGAACCAAAAGAACCAAGGCCGCTAAGCTAATCACGGTAACAGGACGTGGGTGGCCGAGCGCTTCTGAATATCCACGCAGTGCTGCATACATCGTTACCGCAGGCATACCAAAGCCAATGGCATGTAAAAATAAACTGGCTTTAGGCAGTAAGTTTACAGGTACACCCATGAGGGGCAATAACAGCGGCATGGCTTGTAAAATTAAACCCGCAATACTGCCCAAAATAAAGGCGACCCAAAGGGATTGACGAGCAATGGTGGCGATTTTTTCAGGGGTACGTGCCCCATTCGCTTCGGCGACCAATGGTGTAGTGGCAATCATGATGCCGCTAAACAGCAACATCACAGGGATCCATAAACCGACCCCGACAGCAATTGAGGCTAAATCGGTCGGAGATAAATGTCCCGCCATGATGGTATCAATCAACCCAAGACCCGCTTGAGAAAACTGCGTGATCAGGATGGGGAGCATTAACACCAATAACTTTTTTAATTCGAAACGATGGGAGGTGATTTTATTTGTAGTCGACACAAAAATTACTCATATTCATCATGTGCTTGGTCTAAATAAATTCAGCGTTGTAAAGTGAGAAGCACACCAATAAAAATTACGACGCCACCAAGTAAACGCTGCCAATTGACAGGTGTTTTTTCGGTACCCAGTAGACCATAGTGGTCAAAAATCATCGAAGTCAGGATTTGTCCAAAAATAACCAAGCCTGAAAACGTGAGAAAGCCTAATTGAGGCGCAGTATAGATGCTTATACTGATGGCATAAACCCCTAGGCATCCGCCGAGCCATAAGTACCACGGAATATTGGAAAAAGCATGTAACTGTGGTTTGTCGACAGGCTGAAACAAAACTAAAAGCGCTAACACACAGGTTCCAACGAAAAAGGATAACAGTGCAGCTTGCAGGGGTGAGTATAGATATTCTCGGAGTTGTGTATTCAGGGCAGTTTGAAAGGTCATAGCAATACCAATACCGAAAGCAAGCGGTAACATAAACAGCAATTGGCTCGATATTTTCATCATTTTAAACCATTCATTCTTCTTGTCTTTTTATCAGTCTAATCCAAATAGCCACAGATTTCATAAGTGTCTTGATGCAGTCATGTTAAAATGTGCAAGATTATCGCTGTGCTTTAGAGTCTCGTCCTTGACCGATTTACATCCTGCAAATATTCCGTTGTCTTTATATATCCACATGCCGTGGTGTGTGCGTAAGTGTCCTTATTGCGACTTTAACTCGCACGCAGTGCCAGATGGCAAACTGTCCCTAGATTTAGAGCAAGAATATTTACATGCTTTGGTTGAGGACTTTAAAACTCAGCTTGAGTTTGCTCAAGGGCGTCACATTCATAGTGTGTTCATTGGCGGCGGAACACCGTCCCTCATTTCAGCGCAGGGATATCAATGGTTATTTGCTCAGCTCAAAGCATTACTGCCCTTTGAGGCGGATTGTGAAATTACCTTAGAAGCCAATCCGGGTACAGTGGAACATGATCCTTTTGCCGATTATTTGGTGGCAGGTATTAATCGGCTTTCGATTGGGGTGCAAAGTTTTAACACGGAACATTTAAAAAAACTGGGGCGTATTCATAGCAATAGTGATGCTATTTCAGCCATTGGTTTAGCACGTGATGCAGGTTTTAAACGTATTAATGTCGACCTGATGCATGGCTTACCTGAGCAGACTTTGGAACAAGCTTTATTGGATTTAAAACTCGCTGTGGAAAATGGTGCCACGCATATTTCATGGTATCAACTGACCATTGAGCCGAATACCGTGTTTTTTAGAACCCAGCCGATTTTACCAGTGGATGATGTGCTTGAAGAGATTCAGGCGCAGGGTGAAGCTTATTTAAAAGCGCAGGGATTTATCAACTATGAAGTTTCGGCATGGCGTAAGGAATTACCTTCTGCACATAATCTGAATTACTGGCAGTTTGGCGACTATTTGGCGATTGGTGCAGGTGCACATGCTAAAGTGACCCAGCCAGATGGGGTCTATCGTTTCCAGAAAACTCGTTTACCCAAAGATTATTTGGCTAAAGTCCCTGCGGAGCATGTGCAGTTTAAGCGGATTGAAGCCGACGAACTTCCATTTGAGTTTATGATGAATGCTTTGCGTTTAAATGATGGGGTTGCAGTTGAATATTATGCACAGCGGACAGGTTTGAATCTGGAGAGTTTGGCTGAAACTTTGGACTCACTACGCAGTCGAAAATTAATGGTGGATGATGCGACGCGTTTAGCGTGCACCGAGCAGGGGCATGTATTTTTAAATTCAGTGCTGGAATCATTTCTCTGAGTTTTAGAACCATGATTGCGTGGGCAATCATGGTTCTAAATTTAAACGAAAGGGGATATGGGCTGTGCATGATGGAATCAAAACAGCTGTTCATTTTTCTTACACGATTAACGTGTTGTATACCCGCCATTGGCAAAAATAGTTTGTCCTGTAATCCACCAGCCATCTGTAACCAAGAAGCGTACCAATGGCTCTATATCTTCAATTTTGGTGAGTCCGCCCAGTGCTGAGGCAGATTGATGATATGCAACTGCTTCGGGGGCTTCCTGAGCATAGAAAAAAGGCGTATCCATTGGACCTGGTGCAACAGCAGTAACAGAAATACCACGACTTCCAAATTCCTTAGATGCTGCACGTGTATAGTGTTCTACTGGTGCTTTTAGTCCTTCATACGTTGAATAAAGACCCGTATATGCTGCGAGTAAACTCGTTACGATATTGCATATTTTCCCACCTTCATTCAGATGACGTCCTGCTGATTGAATAAAGAAATATGCAATTTTATTGTTGATGTCATTCATGTCATCAAACTCTTGTTCAGTCGTATCTAGATAGGGTTTTTTAAGGACGCGGCCAACGGTATTAATTGCGATATCAATTCCACCAAACTCAGTTTTAGCTTGAACGAATAGTGCTTCAATGTTTTGAATATTTGTTAAATCAGCTTGTACCAAGATGGCTTTGACACCAAATGCTTGCACTAGATTGAATGTGTCTTCGGCATCTGCTTGTGTTGCTGTACTATTATAATGAATGACTAAATTTGCGCCGTGTTCTGCAAACTTACGTGAAATCAATCCACCTAAATTCTTAGCACCGCCAGTAATTAATACAGTTTTTCCTTTCAGGTCGTGTTGTGACATGGGCCTAGCCTCGGTTTGTATGTAGTTGTTTGAAGTGATCTTAAAAGAATTTATTTGTATGAAATAGTTGTTAAAATTGCACTGATTGTCTGAAAAAGTTGCACAATAAAATGGATAAGATTGATCGACTAAGAATTTTTTGTTTAGTGGCAGAGAAGAAGTCTTTTGCGCAGGCTGCTGTACAATTGGGTTTGCCTCGATCGAATGTAACTTATGCGATTCAATCTCTTGAAAAAGAATATGAAGTGCTATTGTTTTATAGAACCACTCGCAAAGTCTCTTTGACCAATGAAGGCATTCTGTTTTATGACGAAGCAGTCCGTCTGGTTGCACAGTTAAAAGAGCTTAATCGCTTTAAAACCCATGTAAGAAGCCAAGAGGGAACAATTAGTATTGGCATGTCGAAACGATTAGCAACACAAATCCTGATCCCTCATTTGGCAGAGTTCTATGCGCAGTTTCCAAAAGTAAAAGTGTTGGTGAACGGCAGTGATGATTTTTCTAATTTGATTGAGCAACAATTAGATTGTGTGGTGCGTGTGGGAGAGGTTCAGGATAAATATTTGCTCTTGAAACCAATTTGCCAAACAAAAATTTGGACATTAGCTTCACCTGAGTATTTAGCTCAGTTTGGAGAACCTAAAAACTTGGCTGAGTTGAATCAACATTTTGCCGTTGATTATCATGTTGGGAAATATTATCGGGAATGGAGTGAGTTAGTCTTTCGTGATCATCGAATGAAGATGCCTTATCGTTTACTCATTGACAATACTGAAGCATATATTCAAGCCAGCCTTGCAGGTATGGGAATAATCCAAATACCTGAATTTGATGCTGTGCAATATGTAGAACAAAGTCAGTTAAAACGTTTATTTCTAGATATTCCAAGTCTTGAATTGCCCATCAATATTTTGTTGACTGACAGGCAGTACCGGCCAAAGTATTTTCAGGACTTTGTGGATTGGTTGGATGCTTTACTCAAAAAGAAACTTCTTATCTAGCGTTTCTTTCGCATCATAAAGCTTCATTACAATACAGGCCAAATCTCTGAATCGACATGCTTATTTTCGCTCATCCAGCAAAAGACGAATGGCTAGAACGGATAAAACCGTCCCCATCATCCACTTTTGAATTTGTGCCCAAATCGGCTTGCGGTTCATTAAGGCTGCTAATGAACCCGCAGAGTAGACAATTAATACATTCACAAAAACGCTGACCACAATTTGAATTAGGCCTAAAGTCATCGACTGTACAAAAACACTGCCGTGATTGGGCTGAATAAACTGAGGAAGTAAGGATAGATACATAATCGCAATTTTAGGATTTAACAGATTGGTGAGAAATCCCATCATAAAAAGTTTCATCGGACGATCAGGTTTTAAATCCACCGTTTGAAAGGCAGAAACCCCATTGGGTTTCACTGCATTCCAAGCCAACCAAAGTAAGTACAATGCACCTAATATTTTGATGGTATCATAGGCAAAAGGCACGGCAAATAAGAAGGCGGTAATGCCGAGTGAAGCACAAGCCATATAGAAAATAAAGCCTAAAATGATACCTGCCAATGAAATTAAGCCTGCCGATTTTCCTTGAGAAATGGAGCGAGAAATCAAGTAAATCATATTTGGACCGGGCGTGAGTACCATGAGCAGTGCGACACCTGCAAAAGCAATCATCTGAGATAGGTCAATCATCATCTATACTCGCTAAAATCCGAGTTTTGAAGATATCAAACAATCATGAGTTTAGTGAACGTTATTTTTCACATATTCACATGAGTTGTTTCTTTGAGTTCCTTTCATCAAAAATGATCACTGCTTCTATGTGGAAATGTGTTCATTATTTTGTACGAATTGGCTTACATCAATTCCCGCTTTTTGCGCCTATACGTCTACATGTGATTTTTCTACTATAGAGCCATAGAGAGCAGGATGCTCCAATAGAATAACAATAAAGATCAGCACAGGGACGAAGGTAAGACAGGAGTCATGCCTCAGCAATTAATACGAAAAACCCCGACAGGATGTCGGGGTTTTTTATTGCTTTAATTTTATATGTTTGCCATGAAAATGAATATTTACATGTTAAAAACAGAGACCTGTGTAAACTTTGCTATGCTGAATAAATGACCTGAAACACAGGGTTTGAGACTGAGAAAAATCGAAAATGAAAAAGTAATAACAAGGAGAAATAGAATGGCCCAGACACATCAAGATCGTAATCCAACCCCTGATTTGGCTGAAGACAATGCTTTTTTCCCTTCACCTTATTCACTTTCCCAGTATACCGCCAGTAAAACAGACTTTGATGGCACAGATTATCCCAATCCTTATATCGGGCATAAAAAAATCCTGATGGTTGCCAGTGATGAGCGTTATTTACTGATGAAGAACGGTAAGTTCTTCTCTACAGGGAATCATCCTGTGGAAACATTGCTACCGATGTATCATTTAGACCGTGCTGGTTTTGAAATTGATATCGCCACTTTATCGGGTAATCCTGTCAAATTGGAAATGTGGGCAATGCCACACGAAGACCCCGTTGTTCCAGCAACTTTTAAGAAGTATCTTGCTCAGTTTAAGAAGCCTTTAAAACTTGCAGAGGTATTGAAAAGCAGTTTAGGTGACGACTCGCCTTATTTGGCTGTTCTTATTCCCGGTGGGCATGGGGCTTTAATTGGGCTGCCTGAAAGTGAAGACCTAAAAACTTTACTGAAGTGGGCGGTAGCCAAAGATAAATTCGTTATTTCTTTGTGTCATGGACCAGCAGGCTTATTGGCTGCTGCGGTTAAGGAAGCGCCAGAAAACTACCTTTTCAAGGGCTATAAAATGTGTGTCTTCCCGGATGCCCTTGATCAGGGAGCCAATTTAGAGATTGGTTATATGCCAGGAGAGTTACCTTGGTTGTTGGCAGAACGACTTGAGCAACTGGGTGTAGATGTCGTCAATAAAGAGATGTCAGGACAGTGTATTCAAGATCGTAAGTTAATTACGGGAGACAGTCCTTTGGCTTCTAATACTTTGGGGAAAATGGCTGCTCAGGCACTTTTAGCTGAAGTTCAGTAGATCAATAATATTCAATTAAAAAGACTGCAGTTGCAGTCTTTTTTGTATAGATCAGTTGATTCACGACCCTGTTACAAATGATCTCATCTTTTATGATCAATTTAGCCTGAGTGCATGATTTTGTCGGCCTTGCAAAGAAGAAATAGTCTATCACTTTAACCTTCTCTCTAAAAAATATCTCATTTTACGCCATTCGATAACAGCTTTAAGACCTACCTACGGAGCGTACCTAGAGACAGGCCATCATCACATCGTCTGAGCACATCAAACCATGTATTTTCACACTTTTTATCTAGTGTGGAAACTATAAGAAAGGCAAAGTATTCTATTTTATATAAAGCGTAATAATATTTAAATTTAGCCTGAAATAGTTTTATAAATGAGTCTAATTTATTTTTTTAAATTTAATTTTTTATTCTGTATTTTATTTTTAATGGTTTTATTTTTTAATATTTATTTTTTAAGTTTATGAAGTAAAAGAAAATGCAAATAAATGGTTATATGATGTTTTTATTTTGCTTTATGATTGTGCTTTAATATAAAAGTTTTTAATTTAAATGTTTGTGGCTTGTTTTTTTATTTGTTCTTGTGTTTTATTTTTAATAATGCTGTAGGTTGGATAGCAATGATCAAGACGATAAGAATTTTATTTTCTTTACTGAAGTAAAGGAAATGGATCATGAATTCAAGCAATGATGCGTCTTCATAGCAAGATCAAATGAGCGTAAGTGGAAAAGCGCAGTGCATGGCTCTTGGCTATACAGCAGTTGAGTTTTAGCTTTTAGCGCAAAATGTGAGCTGAGTAGGGTACTAGAGATGCGAGAAATTCTGCTGAGTATTTTATTTAATGACTGAATTTAAAACGTTTAATGGGATAAAAATATAGAATTATAAATAATGTTTACATAATATATTTATCTTCTTTTATTTATTCTTTTGATTTTTTATTAATATGTTTTTAATTTATTTTGAAATTTTTATTTACATTTTAAATAGCATACCAAGTTTCAGTCAATAAAAATTAAAACAATGGGATGGGTTGGTTTTTTTTGGCTGTCTGTTATTTTATTATTATGTTTGGGTTATTTTAATTTTATATGTGGTTTAATGGGTTTTAATTTGTATTGAGTTTAATTTTATGAAGCAGAGAGTGTGAAAATAATATGGGTTAATAGGGAAGGTTAAGTTCATGAAAATAGTAGTAATTAATATAGGATTATGTTTTTTATTTTGCTTGAATAATGCCTATGCAACGTCCGATGAATGGAGTACGCGTTGGAAAGCTTCTACAGTACGTTCTACAGAGAATTTAGTCCAAGCGAATTTAATTGAGCTCATGGACTCAGATTATTATGAAGGTCTTGGAAAAACCACAATTTATAGCACATCGACCAGCTCAATTGGGACCGTAAATTCATCTACCAGTAATGTTAATGTGAATGGTTCTGAGAACAGCGTTGATATTTCTAGTGATGCTGTGAATGAAGCAGCAGTGAATTCAACCACAAATCAAAATAATCCAGCATGCCCTAATTTGAGCACCCAACAGGGGGTCTCATTATGCTGAGTTTTCAAATCAATAGAAGATTAATATCTTCAGCGAGCGTGTTGGTCGCCTTAAGTCAAGTGCTAACAGGTTGTACGGGACTCGCAGCATCTAATAAACAGCCTGTCACTTTAGTACAAGGCCCTCCAATTACAGATATCTTTACCCCTTTTGATATGGCTTTGTCTTGTTTAAAAGGACAATTACGCACCGATGTTAATTTTTCTGTAGGGGCCATTTTAGACCAGACAGGGAAAGACGTGGTCACCAATGGCGGAAGTGGAAAAATGGTGACCCAAGGCGCAGGGGATATGGTGCAATCAGCCCTGTTCCAAGCTGGTGTCAGCCTGTTAAACCGACGTGATCCGCGGATTATTGAAAGTGAAGCAAAGTGGGGGATTCGAGATCCTCGAAATATTCACGCTTCAGATTATTACGTCACAGGGAGTATCAATAGTTTGGATTTTATTCCTGGCGGGGGTTTTGACATGCAAGTCGGTGGTGTTGGGCCTAGCTATAGCCAAACCCGAATAATGGTTGGTCTGGACTTGTCTCTTACCGATACCCGTAGCAGTCGAGTGGTCGCAAACGTCTCTCTGCAAAAGCAAATCGTTTCACAGGATTATGGTCTGAATGCAGGTCGATTTGCTGGACACACTTTACTGAATATTCAAATCGGCAAAGGTGAGCGTGAGGCAACAAATTTTGCATTACGCCAAATGCTGAATTTGGCAACCTTTGAGCTGTTAAGCCAGGTCATTCCCCCGAGTACATTTGAGAGTTGCAGAGCTGCGATTCCCCCTGAATTTGGCAGTCTCAATTTAACGCGCAGTTCGGTTGCACTGCATAAATATAAAGAAAGTCAGCAAAACAGCACGATTGAAAACCCCAATAAGAGTCTATTGGATGCCCAACCATACAAGGGGGCAGCGCCCAATGAAAAAAATAAATTAACGGATACACCCAGTAAAGATACACGTCCTCCGAAACAAAGAGAGTCTGAGTTGATTCAGGATCCTGATGCAGAACCAGAAATGAGCAAGCAGGATTTAATTAAATATATCAGCAAGAAAAAAGCTATGCCGTCTAAGTCTGTAGAGAAAGACGATGTGAAAACAGAGGAACCTCCTCAACTACTTTGGGATATCAATCCAGCAGTCACTGAAAATTATTGGTCAACAACGAATCGAGATTAACTGAATTGAAAAGATAGGCTCGCTCCTATTATATAAAAAAGAAGTGCTTAGCGAGGAGTACTTTAGAGTGTATAAGGAAATAACGATGAATAAGACTATCAAAACAATTGCCTTATCTGTATCTGTAGCTTTCTTATCAAGTGCTGCATTGGCTGGAGGAGGACACCATGTACAGGTGGATACTGGTTTGCAAGACACCCTAGCACTTTTAGCTCAAAATGCTGAAAATGGAAGTGCGTTAAATTTAGCTATTAATACCAATAGCATAGATGCAACGGTGAATACGGCGGGTGGAATCAATGACGTGGGCACAATTGAAACCTCAGCAATTGGTGCTGTAAATACGGGTGAGATCACCCTTGAACAAGGTAGTGTGTATCAAGTGAGTTCTGGTGCATTTAGTGGTGATCTGGAGGCCTCCATGAGTGCTTGGAAAAACATGGATGGTCATCATTATCAACAATTAGACTCAGGTGTTGAAGCTTCTGTGGCAGCAGGTGTGGATACTGAATATTATCAAGAGCTGAATAGCACATTGAGCAATTACGCTGCTGCAAATTTAGCCTTTAATTCAGGTTCTGTTGATGCTTCAGTCAATACCAAAGGCTTCAAAAACACTGTTGAAAGTATCAAAACCTCAGCGATTGGTGCTGCCAATACTGGCAGTATTACGGTCACTGTAAAGTAAGCTCATTCCACGACTTAAATAAAAAATCCAACTATCATCAGATAGTTGGATTTTTTTAATTTTGATGAAGGTCATCCGATGTTATGCAATGCATTTACAAGATGACATCTTCAATTTTAAGCTTAGTAATCAAAGCTAAAGTGTTCAGTTGCCAAGGAAGTCATGGTTTTTGAAGGATTGACCATTGCTTCAGCATGACCTTGGGTACGTGGAAGCATACGCTCAAAGTAGAAGTCAG
Source organism: Acinetobacter sp. UBA6720 (assembly GCF_002454215.1). Classification (NCBI taxonomy): domain Bacteria; kingdom Pseudomonadati; phylum Pseudomonadota; class Gammaproteobacteria; order Moraxellales; family Moraxellaceae; genus Acinetobacter; species Acinetobacter sp. UBA6720. The sequence continues at coordinate 19,451 of NZ_DKIK01000114.1, read as the reverse complement.
CCACTTTGATTTTAGCTTTATAAAATTCAGCTGTTTCTTGGCCTTCACCTGATGCCAATTTCGCAGAAGCTACAGCTGCTTGTTGAGCCCAGAAGTAAGCCATCATCACATAGCCAGAGAACATCAAGAAGTCTACAGATGCAGAAGACACGATGTCACGGTCTTTACGTGCTGCCAGCATAATACGAACAGTTAAAGCATTCCATTGTGCGCAAAGCTTAGTTAAGTCCCAAGCAAAACGGCGCATGTATTTGTTGCGAGCATGTTGACCACAGAATTTCAGGATTTCAGCGGTGTAGTCACGAATGACTTTACCTTTAGAGGTCAGCAGTACTTTACGACCGATTAAGTCAAGTGCTTGAACACCTGTTGTACCTTCATACAGTGTCGCAATACGTGCATCACGTGCAATTTGCTCCATACCCCATTCTTTAATGTAGCCATGACCACCATAAACTTGCATACCGTGGTTTGCAGCTTCCAAGCCTAATTCAGTTAAGAAGCCTTTTAAAATTGGAGTATAGAAACCTAAGTGATCATCATGTGCTTCAAATGCTGCAGTGTCGCCACGCTCTAAGGCATCGGCCATTTTGTCTGCAATTTGCGCTGCATAATAAATCATTGAACGACCACCTTCAGCAATCGCTTTTTGAGTCAACAACATACGACGAACATCGGCATGGTGAATGATGGCATCAGCGACTTTTTCAGGGTCTTTTTTGCCAGAAAGTGCACGCATTGACATACGTTCTTTGGCATATGGAAGTGCACCTTGGAAAGAAAGCTCAGCATGTGCAATGCCTTGAATTGCTGTACCGATACGTGCGGTGTTCATGAAAGTGAACATGGCATGTAAACCTTTGTTTGGTTCACCAATCAAGTAACCGACAGCATTGTCAAAGTTGAGAACGGCTGTTGCAGAAGCACGAATACCCATTTTATGTTCAATTGAACCACAGGTCACAGGGTTACGTTCACCGAGGCTACTGTCTGCATTGACCAAGAATTTAGGCACAATGAACAGTGAAATTCCTTTGGTGCCTGCAGGTGCATCTGGAAGACGCGCAAGTACGATGTGAATGATGTTTTCGGTTAAATCTTGTTCACCTGCTGAGATGAAAATTTTAGTGCCTGAGATGTTATACGTGCCATCAGCATTCGGTTCGGCTTTGGTTTTGACTTGACCTAAGTCGGTACCACACTGTGGTTCAGTCAAACACATAGTGCCTGACCATGTACCAGCCACTAAGTTCGGCATATATAGATTTTTTTGTTCGTCTGTACCAAACTGCAAAATGGTGTTCATACAGCCGATGCTTAAACCTGGGTACATTTGGAAAGACCAGTTTGCTGTGCCCATCATTTCCGATTTAATCAGGTTTAATGATTGTGGCAGGTTCTGACCGCCAAATTCTTCAGGGAAAGACAAACCTTGCCAGCCACCTTGGACAAACTGGTCATAAGCGTCTTTAAAGCCTTTTGGTGTTTTTACTTCACCATTGTCGAAGGTACAACCTTCTTCATCACCCGATTGGTTTAAAGGAGATAAAATATTTTCACAAAAATCTGCTGCACCTTCTAAGATCATATCTACTGTGTCAGCGTCGGCAGCTTCACCATTCGATAGGGTTTGATAATGTGTAGGATAGTCCAGCACTTCATTCATTAAGAAGCGAATATCATGTAAGGGAGCTTTATATGCAGGCATGTGTGTAATCCTAATTTAGAAATAGTATTGGATTATTTAAAACGATCATTTCATTATTCATACATCGTATCAAAATACATTGATAAATCAGACCTAAAAAAATGTCAGAAAGGCGAATTGGTAGATAAAATCATCAATCTAAAAAGACAGTTCTGTTACACTGACTCGATGGTCTTTTGATCATGTACTTTTTTAATAAACTATAATTAACTCAGGTTTTCAGCAAGTATTATGCGCTTAAAATATATAACACTTTGTTTATTGGGTTTGAGTATCAGTGGGTGTACTCAGCATGTCATTAAATCCAATGCCTCTTCAGATCAGCAGTTGGGGCAACAAGCCACGCATGGTCTAAATGCCATGTTTGAAAATGCCAGTTATGATTTTAAAGGGCAGTTCTCGATTCAGTCGGATTTTAATTTTAATGAGTCAAAGCCTAGGGCTCAGTCAAATTCCAAGTCTAATGCTCAATCAAATGCAACGAACTTAGATCCAGAGTTGAAAAAGCAATTAGATCAATTATTAAAAAATCAAAAGATTCCATTTACAGCTAAAGAAAAGCAGGCCTTGTATGATGCGCTTGCACGTGAACAAAATCCGTATGCATCGCTGTATAGCACGGGTGAGTCACGTTCAGCTCGCATGCAAATTGCAGAATCATTGGTGAATTTACTCAATGATTTGCAGTTTAGTTACAACGGTTCCGTACATTTTCGTCAAAAACTGGCTGCACTGACGTTGCAGTTGAGTTATCAAAAGCCAACCTTACAAGTGCAAGCGCAGTTGCCGATGGTGGTTGATTTTAATGACTATAAGTTTTACACCAACTATTTTGCCTTTATGCCATTCATGGTGAACCGTGAAAGTCAGGATCGTTTTGCATACATTGACTTTTCCAAGCATAAAGATGCATTTGGCCATATTGATTTTAAGAAATTTGCAGAATATTTAAAGCAAATGAATGCCTTGCCTTATGCATTGGCAGAGCCAAATCAGGTACATAGTGTGGGTTTGAGTAAACCAGAAAAAGATGCAGGATTGAGTAAGAAAATTCGCTATATCGGCGACTTAGAAACAGCACAAGTACAATTGGGCTTATTTGAATACGTCAACAAACTGCACTATACCCAGCAGATACAAGCTTTTGATGCCGAGCGTCTGATTCAAGATGCTGAAAAAACGCCAAGCGCAGCAGATGATGCGATGCAAGCAGCGAAAGAAGCGGAGATGGCTGCCGCAGGTGTAGCAACTGAAGACCCTGCTTATGCCTCACTTGAGCGTGTCACGAGTTTAGTGAATCAGCAAATACATCACTTAGGTTCACATACAGATGGGGATGAGCAGGGCATCGCGGTAGATGCTGTCAGCGATGCGGTTACAGATGCGGCTGCTGATGTTGCCTATGCAGAGGATGAGACAGAGGATACAGAAGAAGTCTCTGCTTCTGCATCATCTAATACCCTCTCTGAAGAAGCTTGTGATGCGCTCATCAATACTAAGAATATTCCTATCGGCAAAGTGACGGCATGTCGGGACTATCAAGATATTGATGTGCTTGCGCCTAAAGCCGTGACTCAATCGGTAGATACAGAGAGTTTTGGTCAAGCCGCGATCAATGTTTTGGAAGAGCTAAAACCACTCTTTACGGCGTATCAAACTGAGCAACTGGTCGATGCGCAAGGTTTTAAACAACTTTGGCAAAAACATCAGGCTGAAATTACACCGATCATGGCACAATTGGGAACAGAGCGTTCACCATTTGTGATGGATGTTGCACTCGACCAAAAAGGCCGTGCGCAAAATATGGATTACAACATTGTAATCAGCGATGAGCAAATTGGTAAGCTACAAATTAAGAGTACCAATCAGGTGTTTAATTATGGCAATGCCACAGCGATTGACCGTCAAGCTTTAAAAAACGCCAAATCTATTGAGGAAGTGTCTAAAGGTTCATTACTGGAAAACGTAGTGAAAGGCATGCTTGGACCATTAGGTGCAGACGCTAGCGCATCTCAAAGTGTTGAGACAAAATTGTCAGATACGGCAGAGCAACCTAAAGACATTTCTGATTATTACCAGAAAGTTGCCAAACAAAGCTATGCACGTCATCATTCAGAGTTAAAAGCATATCAAGCAACCTTTGCCTTGGTATTCGCTGCGCAGCGTCCAGAATATATTCGTTATTATAGCCCAGCGACCATCAATGAAATTTCAGAAGTGTATGCCTATGAGTTCATGGATATTGCAGAGCCGAAAGGTTCAGCACTGAAACGTTTGAATCAGTTACGTCAAAAACATGTCCTACAGCACCAACAAGACTTTGACGAATTGGGCGAACGTGTCGCGAATATTGTCGAAGATGTCTTAGACGAAGCACAAGAAAGTCAGCAATGGAAAGACTTGGTTAAAAAATACAAGACCAAGCAGGCACTCTTTGCACATGTCTATCAAGAAAAATTTACCGATAGCTATGAGATTGAGCCAGAGCAAAAAGCAGACTTAGCGCAGGCGGCACAAATTTTTGCTAAAGCATTTGCCGATGACTTAAAAGGTCAATTGACAGAAAAATCATTGCAAGGTTTGAAGCTTGAACATGACGACTTCTTTAGTGAGTCGACTTATTATGAGACGTATAAATCCGTACAAAAGCAGATGAAGTAATGTGAAAAAAGAACCTCTGCGGAGGTTCTTTTTTATTGAGTTTTATAAAAAATCTTTCAGGTTAGGTTTGACGCCATTCCAAATGGAAAAAGATTCAATCGCCTGACCAACAAGCATGCCATAGCCTTCTGAGGTGAGTACGCCACGTGCTTTGGCTTGGTCTAAAAAGGTCGAAGGTTTGCCATAGGCCATTTCATAGGCATGTTGAAACAGGAGTGTCTCGGGCAGAACGAGGGCGTCACCACTTAGGCTGGCGGAGGTTGCGTTAATCACTAGATCAAACTGACCATCGAGTGCATCTAAGCCGATAGCTTGGAGTTCAGCTTGAGGGACAGCTGTTTTTAAGTCACTCACCAGTTGCTCTGCACGTGCAAGGGTACGATTGGCAATCACAATTTTTTTTACCCCTGCTTGTACCAGTGGATAAATAACGCCGCGAGTTGCACCACCTGCACCGATGATTAGCACATCAGTCTGGTCTAAGTTCCAGTCCAAAGCATGAATGGCATCAACTAGCCCTTGACCATCGGTGTTGTCTCCATGCAGTTGACCATCGACCATCCATAAGGTATTCACTGCTTTTGCGATTTTAGCGCGTTCAGTGAGGACTGCGCAGGCAGCAAAAGCTTGCTCTTTAAATGGAACTGTGACGTTTAGACCTATGCCACCGTGGGCGAAAAATTCTTGGATGTTGGCGAGGAAGCCATCGAGCGGTGCAAGACGTTTACTATAGTTGAGGTCGAGCCCCATTTTTTGTGCAAACGCATGGTGAAGTTCAGGTGAGCGAGACTGCTCAATCGGGTTGCCAATGACAGCGAATTGTTTGCTCATCGCACCAAGTCCATGTGAGAAATGCCGTTCAATATACGGCAAATTAGACGCAGGCTAAAGCGTTAGACTATTTTTTCTGAAGCGGAAGGGCTTATGGATTACAGATGTTGTGAATCGTATCAAACAATAGCTTTGCCGCAGTCAGGGTTAAGCCGATACCTGCAAATACGGTGATGCTGATGGAAGCATTATCATTGAATGCACTTTCAGAAAAAATAGTGGTACTGATCGAGCTTAGCAACACTATAGCAAAGCAGAAAAGAACCATGGTGGTCGAGCTAACTCTTTTTGCGAACATGTTTGGGACCTCAGAGAACAGCAAAGGAGGATACTAAATGTTGATGTCATTAAAATGAATACATTGAAAATGACTTAATTTAGCTTACGGTTTTTGCGAACTCAAAAGAACCCAATTGCTGTTTTAAACCTGTGACAATGCTTTAATAAATGCAAAGAAATGACGCTTTGTGTAGTGGTCATTCTACGGGGAATTGATCGGGAAATATATAAAATTTAATGGATAAGCTGCCCTAATCTAGTGAAAAGGGCATGCGTAGAGGGTATAGAATTGTAAGCCTGTGTGTCTATTTGAGTAGGTTGAGCCAATCTTGGGGTTTGAGGTAATAATCGGTGAGTTTTTTCTCAGCGGAATCAAGCTCCCATTCAGGTCGATATGACCAACCCGCCAAATTCGGCAAGCTCACTAAAATCGACTCGATACGACCTCCTGTTTGTAGACCAAAAAGCGTACCACGGTCATAGACCAAATTATATTCGACATAACGACCGCGACGATAGATTTGAAAGTCGCGTTGTGCCTCGCTATATGGCTTGTCTTGGTTGCGCTGGAAGATTGGAAGAATGGCATCTAGATAGCCATTGCCCACAGCTTGAATATATTGGAAACAGGTTTCAAAGTCCCATTGATTAAGATCGTCAAAGAACAGTCCGCCGACACCGCGCTGTTCATCACGATGTTTTAAGTAAAAATAGTCATCGCACCATTGTTTATGTTCGGCATAGACTTCAGCGCCAAAAGGAGCACATAAGTCATGCGCTGTCTGATGCCATGACAGTACATCTTCATCGTTGGGATAAAATGGGGTGAGGTCAAAACCACCCCCAAACCACCAAATGGGGTCTTGCCCTTCTTTTTCAGCCACGAATAAGCGCACATTGGCATGTGAAGTCGGGACATTCGGGTTTTTCGGATGGATCACTAAGGACACACCCATGGCTTGTGCTTTAGCACCTGCAATTTGTGGATGGCGTTCAGTCGCTGAAGCGGGGAGTTTAGAAATGTTGATGTGTGAGAACATCACCCCGCCTTTTTCAATCACTGTGCCATTTTGTAAAACGCGTGAACGCCCCCCACCGCCTTCAGGACGTTCCCAGTCATCTATTTCAAATTGCGCTGTTCCACCGCCAGCACACTCTTGTTGTTCAAGTGCAGAGCAAATACGTGCTTGTAAATCGAGGAGAAATTCGCGAACGCGTTGGATATCCGCAGACGTTGGGTGCTGCATGAAAAGCCTCAAGGGAAGAGATGAAAACTGCCTACATCAAAACATAAAATAGCAAAAAGATTAAGAATATTTTCCTGAGAGGCTTACAGCAGATTGAGTCGTCTCGAAGTAATTTAAAAATGAAATGCTGCCATGTGAAAAATAATCTGACTAATTCGCTAGGTTGAATTCTGATTCCAAGCTCAGCAGAATAACCCAAATACAGACCCGAGTTTGATGATGCAGAATGGGCTGCATCTTCTGAATGCGGAAGAACTGATGGTAAATATGCGCGATTCATTGATTCAAAAATACAATGTTCCTGGTCCACGTTATACCAGTTATCCAACGGTGCCGTATTGGGAAGAGGCGCAGTTTTCTTTAGAGCAATGGAAACAGACGCTGAAAACATCGTTTGCTGAATCGAATTCAGCTGAAGGCATCAGTCTGTATATTCATCTGCCTTTTTGCGAAAGCCTCTGTACTTTTTGTGGTTGCCACAAACGTGTGACTAAAAAGCATGAGATGGAGCAGCCCTATATTAGGGCGGTTTTAAAGGAATGGTCACTGTATTGTGACTTGCTTGAAGAAAAACCCCGCATTAAAGAAATTCACTTGGGTGGCGGAACGCCAACTTTCTTTTCGCCAATGCATTTAACTCAATTGATTGGAGGTATTCTTGCGCAAGCAGAGATTGCTGAACAGTATGAGTTTAGCTTTGAAGGGCATCCCAACAATACCACACGGGCGCATTTGCAAGCCTTGTATGACCTAGGCTTTCGCCGTGTCAGTTATGGGGTGCAGGATTATAATGAAACCGTACAAAAAGCCATTCATCGGATACAGCCTTTTGAACATGTCGAGCAAGTGACGCAGTGGGCACGTGAAATAGGTTATAGCTCAATTTCACATGATTTGGTCTTTGGTCTGCCTTTTCAGAACCTAGATGATGTCCTCAATACAATTAATCAAACCAATCGTTTACGCCCAGACCGTTTGGCATTTTATAGTTATGCGCATGTGCCTTGGATTAAGGGCAATGGACAGCGTGGTTTTAAAGACCATGATGTGCCGAAAGATGAAATAAAACGCCAGTGCTATGAAGAAGGAAAGAATAAATTACTGGCACAGGGATATCATGAAATTGGCATGGATCACTTTGCTTTAGAAAGTGATGCGATGTACCAATCATTTCAGGCAGGCACT
>NZ_DKIK01000114.1:10181-11474 GCF_002454215.1 Acinetobacter sp. UBA6720 | reverse complement strand
TGCATCGCAATTTTATGGGCTACACCGCTTCGAAAACCCAAGTGATGATTGGTTTAGGGCTTTCCTCAATCAGCGACAGTTGGTATAGCTTTGCGCAAAATGAAAAAAAACTCGAAGATTATTATGCGAGACTCGAAAACAATGAAATTCCTGTCTATCGTGGGCATATTTTAAGTGCCGAAGATTTGATGATTCGTCGTCATATTTTAAATTTGATGTGTGGCTTTCAAACGTCGTGGGCAGAACCAGAGATGCAATTTCCAGAATTGGTTGAGGTCTTGGGACAACTAGAAGAAATGCAGGACGATGGTTTATTAGAGATTAAGCCACAAAGTATACGGGTGACTGAGCAAGGCAAAGCCTTTGTACGTAATATTTGTATGGCGTTTGATTTGCATTTAAAACGCCGCCGACCCGAGAGCCGTATTTTCTCCATGACCATCTAATATGATTGGAGTGCTCTAAGTCGCCCTTTAAAAAAGCAGGCTTAGAGCATGTTTTCAAAATTTAAAAATCATCTTTCTTGTACAAGTGCGCCATGCGCTCATGTTTGGTCTTTAAATATTCTTCATTGAAGGGATTTAAACCAACCGTCAATGGTACACGATCCACCACATTGATCCCTTGTTCTTGCAGTGCTGCAATCTTCAGTGGATTATTGGTAATCAAGCGCACCTGCTGAATCTTCAGGTGATCCAACATAATGCTGACCATGTCATAACGACGTGCATCGGCAGGGAGGTTAAGCATCAGGTTGGCATCAACGGTGTCATGCCCTTGGTCTTGCAGCGCATAAGCACGAATTTTATTGGTGAGACCAATGCCACGACCTTCTTGACGCAAATACAGAATCACCCCTTGTCCAGCTTCATTAATCAGTTTTTGCGTGGCTTGCAATTGTGGGCCACAGTCACACTTCAAGGACGCAAAGGCATCGCCTGTGAGACATTCTGAATGAACACGGACTAAAACGGGTTCTGTGATCGGCTGATCGAGACCTTTTGAGAGTGCAACATGTTCTTCACCGGTCTTAGGATCTTGAAATACGGTGATGTTAAACTCACCAAAAGCAGTCGGTAAACGGGATGTAGCAACAAATTCAATCGGCACAGCTAAACCTGTAAATAGTTCAGAAATTGGCTAAAGTATAGCGTAATGCATCGACATTGGTAGAATTGCATCCATGAATTTATGCAGAAGATTTTCTTTTTTGTATAAAGCGAACGATAATAGTTGATAAATAGTAAGATTATTCAGGATAATCACATCCACTAAACGAACACCCAGTGAGAG
>NZ_DKIK01000114.1:6693-9973 GCF_002454215.1 Acinetobacter sp. UBA6720 | reverse complement strand
TTGATCATCCTCAACAACTTCGCTTGCTTGAGCAAAGTCAATTAGCACAAGTGGCAGACGAGCTACGTCAATTTATTCTGTATGCCGCAGGACAAAGTGGGGGACACTTTGGTGCAAACCTTGGTGTGGTCGAGCTCACCGTGGCATTGCATTATTGTTTTAACACACCAAATGACCGCTTAATTTGGGATGTCGGTCATCAAGCCTATCCGCATAAAGCTTTGACTGGGCGTCGTGAACAGTTGACTACGATTCGTGCCAAAGATGGTTTAGCTGCCTTTCCTGCACGTGATGAATCGGTATTTGATACTTTTGGTGTTGGACATTCTTCGACTGCGATTTCAGCAGGTTTGGGGATGGCACTGGCACGTCGTTATCAAAACAATCCTTGTGAAGTGGTCGCAATCATTGGCGATGGGGCGATGACTGCAGGTATGGCCTTTGAAGCCATGAACGATGCAGTTGCGCATGATGCGGACCTGATGGTGGTACTGAATGACAACGATATGTCGATTTCATGTAGTACTGGTGGTTTTGCAAAACATCTGGCTTCAATTTGGGAAAGTGGACAGTCCATTAATATTTCAGATGATGGCGAAGCCTATGTGCAGCCACATCCTGAATGGACTTATAACTCGCGCTTACATAGTGCAGCCACAGATGCGGCCGACAACGTTTTTAAAGCGATTGGTTTTGATTACTTTGGGCCTTTCGATGGGCACGATGTCGAGCAGTTGACACAAGTCTTTACCGCATTGAAAAAACGTAAAGGGCCACGTTTAATTCATGTCTATACCAAAAAAGGCAAAGGCTTTGCCCCAGCTGAAGCTGACCAAATTAAATATCACGCAATTACAAAAATAAATGCTACAGCATCTAGCAATACTGCACCGAAGTACTCAGATGTCTTTGGTCAATGGTTATGCGATGAAGCCGCACAAGATGAGCGTTTGTTAGCGATCACCCCTGCCATGTGTGAAGGCTCAGGTATGGTGGGTTTTGCCAAACAGTACCCACAGCGCTTTTTTGATGTCGCGATTGCAGAACAGCATGCGGTGACTTTGGCGGCGGGCATGGCGTGTGAAGGCTTAAAACCTGTAGTTGCAATCTACTCGACTTTCTTGCAACGCGGTTATGATCAATTGATTCATGATGTGGCCCTACAGAACCTAGATGTTACCTTTGGTATCGACCGTGCAGGCTTAGTGGGTGAAGATGGACCGACTCATGCTGGGGCCTATGACTATGCTTTCATGCGTACCGTACCGAATTTGGTGATTATGGCGCCAAAAGACGAAAATGAATGTCGTCAAATGTTGCATACTGCTTATTTATACAATGGTCCTGCCGCAGTGCGTTACCCGCGTGGCAATGGTCTCGGAGTTGAGATTCAACAACAGATGACCCCGATGGAAATTGGTCAGGCTGAAATTGTCGCGAGTTTTAATGATGCCCAAGATGACGTTATTAGCATTCTTGCCTTTGGTAGTCGTGTTCAGGCCGCAGTAGAAGCAGCACAGAAATTGGCTGAACAAGATTTGGCTGTGCGTGTGGTAAATATGCGCTTTGTGAAGCCGCTTGATGAAAAAATGATTACGGCTTTAGCGCCCTCAACGGCTTTATTTGTGACGGTTGAAGAACATGCGGTGATGGCGGGTGCGGGTAGTGCAGTGAATGAATATTTGGCACAGGCTCAAATCGTGAAACCGATGTTAAATCTTGGTTTAGCAGATACCTTTATGCATCAAGCCACGCATGCGCAAATGTTGCATCAGGCCGGACTAGATGCCGAAGGCATTGAACGTTCAGTACGTCAAGCATGGTTAAAACTTGTACATATGGTGTAAACGCCGTTTTTAAATTTTAGAAACATTTTTTCCCTAAAAGCCCCGATCTTTGCTAAGATATGCGGGCTTTTATGCATTATTCTTTATCAATATCTTCAGATTGTAGTGGGTGTTCAATGGAACCTATGGTGGTGATGGCTGCGCGTGCGGCTCAATTAGTCGGTCAAGAGCTTTTAAAAGCGCATCAAAATCGTCATAAGCTCGATCTACAAGTCGAAGAAAAAGGAATTGATGGTCCTGTAACGCGTGTAGACCGTTATTTGGAACAATTGGCGATAGATACCCTACGTAAAAGTTATAAAAATCACAGCTTCCTTGGTGAAGAGTTTGGTCTTCAAGAAGGTAAAGGTCACGACGCAGATTGGTGTTGGATCATTGACCCACTTGATGGCACGCTAAACTTCATTAACGGTGTTCCTCACTTCTGTATCTCTATTGCAGTTCAACATAAAGGCATTACTCAACACGGTGTAATTTATGACCCTGTGAAAGATGAGTTGTTCTCTGCAAGTCGTGGTCGTGGTGCCATGATGAATCAACGCCGTATCCGTGTAAATGTAAAAGACAGCCTTGAAAATACATTCATGTCTGTGGGTCATGCTTACCGTGCAAAACGTAATGGTGAAGTGATTTCTTATGCAAAAAATCACTTTGATTCATTATTAAATGTGACTGAAGCTGGCGCGCAATACCGTCGTACAGGTTCAGCAGCATTAGATTTGGCGTATGTGGCAGCAGGTCGTTTCGATGCGTATTTCGAACTCGGCTTAAAGCCTTGGGACATCGCAGCTGGTGAGTTGATTGTGAAAGAAGCAGGCGGAACAGTGGTTGATGCACGTGGTGGTAGCGAATCTATGGAAAATGGCCAAGTACTGGCATGTTCTATGAAGCTGTTGAAACCTTTAATGAAAGCAGTTGTACCTGCTTGGGGTGAAGCTGCTAAGTAATAGCATGTAGATCGTGTTTAAGACATTGAAAAAGCCCTCACAAGAGGGCTTTTTCTTTAAGGCTTAAACAACAGATCATTTTAGATCCTTATACTTTTTTTATTTTTGTCATCATTAGACAAGCAATACTGTATTCAAGAAATTGTGAAACGACAAATAGGACGCAGTTATTTAAAGGCAAATAAAGAAAAAGAGAGCATTAAAATCAATAAGCGTATAGATCACTATTTAAGTTTGCCGTGTAGGACCGTCATCACCGATCAATTGCCGTGTCAAATCGTGGCAGCATTAGAGCAAGAGCTAGTACAATTAATTGCGTTTTATGGCTGATAGTGGAGGGGGAGAACGAAGAATGCTATTTAATTTTTTCCTAGATGGTCAAAAAAATTGAAGTGAAAACCTGTATTTATTCAATGTTTGATAAAAATATTGTATCAATTTTAAGAAAAGAGGTGACTTTTGAAAATATCCTGCTATACTCCGCCC
>NZ_DKIK01000114.1:0-6636 GCF_002454215.1 Acinetobacter sp. UBA6720 | reverse complement strand
CACGCACTAAATTTCGTTCATTACCTGAACATTCTCTTCTATCATTGTGTATGCGCGTCCGGTCCAAAGAGAGGACATTATTTCGCGCCCCACCCAATCGCTTAAGCGATTCCTTCAGGTTGCGGCTGTAATCAAATGTGCGTTATACGCATCGTCGTTCTCGGATCGCCGCTGATTCTATATTTTCAGCGATTATTGCTGTGCCGCTTTTTGCCGATGTCCATCTGATTTTATTTTTAATGGAGCACCCATTTTTCGGGTGAAATACTCTATGAGCAAGACTTTTGCTGAATTTCCTTTACACGAATCGTTACAACAAGCTCTACAAAGCCTAGGATTTACGTCTCCTACGCCAGTTCAGGAACAATCTATTCCTGCAGCTTTAGACGGTAAAGACCTTTTAGTATCGAGCCAAACTGGTTCAGGTAAAACTGCAGCGTTTTTATTACCAACGTTAAACGCACTTGCAGGCCAAGAAACTTTCGTTCCGTTCAAAGAACGTATGAAAGCAATTACTCAACCGAATATCTTAGTTCTTTGCCCAACACGTGAGTTGGCGCAACAGGTGAGCCAAGACGCAATTGCATTTGTTCGCCACATGAAAGGTGCACGTATTGCTGCAATCATGGGTGGTATGCCATTTGGTAAACAAATCCAACAGTTAAAAGGTGCGCAAGTTGTTGTTGCAACACCAGGTCGTTTACTTGACCTTGTGAACCGTCGTCAAATCAAATTAGACAAAGTTGATGCTCTAATTGTTGACGAAGCAGACCGTATGCTTGACCTAGGTTTCTCTGAAGACTTAGAAGCGATTAGCGACCTTGCTGCAAACCGTAAACAAACTTTAATGTTCTCTGCAACATTTGCACCACGTATCATCACACTTGCTGAACGCATGATGAATGATCCTGAACGTATTGCAATTGAGACAGGTCATTCTACCAATACAGATATCACTCAGACTTTACACTGGACTGATGGTTTCGAGCACAAGAAAAAACTTTTAACTCACTGGTTGAGCGAAGAAGATCTTGATCAAGCAGTTGTTTTCGCGTCTACACAAGAAGACACAGACATGCTTGCTGAAGAATTGGCTGAAGCGGGTCACTCAGTGGTTGCACTTCACGGTGCAATGCCACAAACCGTACGTAACCGTCGTTTACGTAGCATCCGCGAAGGTCGTGCAAAAATCTTGGTTGCAACTGACGTTGCTGCACGTGGTTTAGACGTACCAACAATTTCACACGTTATTAACTTCGGTCTTCCTATGAAGAACGAAGACTATGTACACCGTATTGGTCGTACAGGTCGTGCGGGTCGTACTGGTAAAGCAATTACTTTAGCAACTTACCGTGAACGCGGTAAAATCCGTGCTTTAGAAGACTACTTAGATGCACGTTTAGAAGTATCTGAAATTGAAGGTTTAGAGCCATCTCCACCTCCAGCACGTTCTGGTCGTGATGGTGGTCGTGGTCGCAATGGCGGTGGTCGTCGTGATGGCGGTCGTGGCGGTTTTGGTGGCGGTCGTCGTTTTGAAGGCGAAAGCAACTTTAAGCGTCGTGAAGGTGGTCGTGATGGCGAACGTCGTTCATTCGGTGGTGAAGACCGTCCACGTCGCGAATTTAACAATGATCGTCCACGTCGTGAAGGTGGTTTTGAAGACCGTCCACGTCGCGAATTTAACAACGATCGCCCGCGTCGCGAAGGTGGTTTCAACGACAAGCCGCGTTTTGACTCGAATGATGACAACCGTGGTAACCGTGTAGACTATAAACCACGTCGTGAAGGTTCTTTTGGTGACCGTCCTAAACGTGATTTTGGTGATCGTCCACAACGCCGTGAAGGTGGTTTTGGTGACCGTCCACAACGTTCTTTTGGTGAAGATCGTCCTAAGCGTTCGTTTGGTGGTGATGACCGCCCTAAGCGTACATTTGGTGAAGATCGTCCAAAGCGTGAATTTAACTCAGATCGTCCACGCACTGAAGGTGGTTTTGACCGCCCACGTCGTAAGTTCAATGACTAATTTGAACTAAAATTAAAAAAACCAGTGGAAACACTGGTTTTTTTTATGTCTATTGCTTTCAATCCGAAAATTAAAATGTATACTGAGTCATATTTTAATTACATTGATAATAATGATGCACAATAATGAGGTTGAATCAATCGCCACTCACTCTGACGCGAAAGAGGTCAATATGGCACATTATCTTGGATTTTTTTTACTGATTTGCAATATCCTTTTCTTTGTCTATAGTCGCTATGGATGAAGTGATCCGCTTTATTTAGGTTGTTTTCTTCCATTAAATAAATATAAATACAACCAATTGAAATCAATTCGTGCACAAAATTAGGCATGGAATACGCTAACATATCGTTTTTTAATCCTTTATAGTATGCATGCTGAAAAAATGCAGGAAAACGCACAGCTATGAATAATCAAGCGCCTCTGACTGCTCAAGCCCTCATTGAGGTCAAAAACCTGAGCTTTAAGCGAGGGGAACGTGTTATTTACGACAATGTCGGTATTACAATACGACAGGGTCAAATCACGGCCATCATGGGACCATCGGGAACAGGTAAAACCACTTTACTGCGTCTGATTGGGGGACAATTGACACCAGATCAGGGCGAAGTGCTTCTAGATGGACAAAACATTGCGAAAATGTCACGCAAAGAGTTATTTGCTGCGCGTGCACGTATGGGCATGTTGTTTCAAAGTGGAGCGCTGTTTACTGACATGTCAGTCTATGAAAATGTAGCTTTCCCAATTCGCGCGCACACGGCATTGCCTGAACATTTGATTGCAGAGATTGTGTCTTTAAAACTGGAATCTGTCGGCTTGCGCGGCGCAGAGCTGATGATGCCTTCTGAGCTTTCAGGTGGGATGAACCGTCGTGTGGCTTTGGCGCGTGCGATTGCACTGGATCCTGAACTGATTATGTACGATGAACCCTTTGCAGGACAAGATCCGATTGTGAAGGGTGTACTCACACGTCTGATTCGATCATTGCGAGAAGCTCTTGATTTAACAACAATTATTGTCTCACATGATGTGGCTGAAACTTTGTCGATAGCAGATTATATCTATGTTGTCGCTGAGGGCAAAGTGCAAGGTGAGGGGACGCCTGAACAGTTACAGGCGAATGCATCTCCATTCGTGAAACAATTTTTAACAGGTTCAGTTGAAGGACCTGTCGATTATCAATTTAGCCAAAAGGCATATCTAAGTACTGAGGTGCAAGCATGAATGCGATAGCACTCTTAGGTCGACGTGTGATTGAACGGGTTCGCGGCATAGGTGTTGCGAGCTTAATGTTATTGCAAATCTTATTTTCGATGCCAACGGTACAGGGCGTTCGGTTATTTGTATACCAAATGTACCGTGTTGGCGTATTGTCGCTACTCATTATTGTGGTGTCGGGGCTATTTATTGGTGCGGTCTTGGGTCTACAGATGTATAGCATCTTAGTGACCTTTGGTAGCGAAGCGATGCTAGGTACTGCGGTTGCATTGACTTTACTCCGTGAGTTAGCACCTGTGGTTGCTGCACTGTTGTTTGCAGGCCGTGCAGGTTCGGCATTAACAGCTGAGATTGGCTTAATGAAAGCCACAGAGCAGTTGTCCAGTATGGAAATGATCGGGGTTGATCCACTCAAACGTGTGATTTCACCGCGACTTTGGGCGGGTATTTTTAGTTTACCGATGCTGTCTGTCATCTTTGCTGCAGTCGGGATTATGGGCGGTAAAATGGTGGGTGTGGACTTCTTGGGTGCAGATGAAGGTTCTTACTGGAGTGGCATTCAAAGTAGCGTAGAGTTCTATAAAGATGTCCTGAATGGCACCATCATTAAAAGTTTTGTTTTTGCTTTAATTTGTACATGGATTGCGGTGTATCAAGGCTATGCCTGTGAACCGACATCTGAAGGTATTGCGACATCAACCACACGCACTGTGGTGTATTCATCGCTCTGTGTTTTAGGTTTTGATTTTGTGTTGACTGCGGTCATGTTTGGAGGTGTTTAATGAAATCACGTGCAAGTGAGCTGGCAGTCGGCATATTTGTCATTCTCTTCGGTATCGCTTTGTTTTTTATTGCGATGCGAGTAAGTGGCTTGGTGGGTTCAAATCTCAGTGATCGCTATGAAATGAGTGCAACCTTCGATAACGTGAATGGTCTAAAACCACGTGCGAAAGTGACGATGAGTGGGGTGAAAATTGGTCAAGTTGATCAAATTAGCTTAGACCCTGTGACACGTTTAGCCACGGTTTCTTTTTCTTTAGATGGGAAGTTGACATCTTTCAATGCAACACAGCTCAAAGAAGTTGAAAAGAATGCACTTGAAGAGCTTCGTTACAGTAGCGACTATACCGCTGCGGATGCTGCGCAACAAAAAGAAATGGAAAAGCAACTTATTGCGAACATGAAGTCCATTACCAGCATAGATGAAGATGCTTATATTATGGTGGCAACCAATGGTCTGCTTGGTGAAAAGTACTTGAAAATTGTTCCGGGGGGTGGCTTGAACTACGTGAAACGTGGTGAAAGCATTGGCAATACCCAAGGTACAATGGATCTAGAAGACTTAATTACTAAATTTATTACGGGTGGGGCAGGTAAATCGCAAGATGCTGCAGCAAAGACTGAGCAACCTGAAACCGCTGAAACAACAGATGCCAATGTGTCATTTGTTGAATGATTTGAAGAGGAACAATTGTAGTGAATACTTTATTGAAACAAACACTAACAGCTAGCATTTTATCAACCTTGCTTGCAGGTACTGCTTTTGCAGCGCCAAGTGAAGCACCACCTGCTTTTGTTAAAAAAGTGGCAGATGGCCTGATTGCGCGTTTAAAAGCAGATCATGCCAAGCTACAAAACAACCCAGCTGCTGTGAAAACGATTGTTCGTCAAAATCTAGATCCATATGTCGATTCACAAGCGTTTTCACGTATCGTGATGGGGACTTATGCGACCAATCAATACAGTACTGCTGCACAGCGTGCGAAGTTTGAAAATAACTTTCGTGAAACTTTGATTGAAAACTACGGTACTGCATTCGCGAAGTTTAGTAATCAGACATATACCATCCGTCCGTATAAAGAAACGAACAGCAAAAACCCTGTGGTGACGATCGACTTTAATAACAAAGGCGAAAAAATCCCAGTATCTTTCCAGTTGGCGGATAAAGGCAACCAATGGAAAATCCGTAATATCAATGTGTCGGGTATCGACCTTGGTTTACAGTTCCGTAATCAGTTCGCGGCAACGGTTAAACGTAATGGTGGCGACCTAGATAAAGCGATTGCAAACTTCCAACCTGATGCAGAAGCAGCGGTTGAAAAGAAAAAATAAGTAGGTGAAAGGTGATTAACTTTAGCAATCAGGAAATGCAGCTTTCAGGTCAGATTACCTATGACAATGCTGAAAGTTACTATCAGCAAGGTTTGAAAGTGATGCAGTCACAGTCTTATCCTGTGGTGGTTAATTTGGCCCAGCTTGAGCATGGTAGTACATTGGCACTGGCGGTTTTAGTCCGTTGGGTGCGTCAAACACCAAATGCGCACAGTTTACATTTTAAAGCGGTGCCTGAAAAAATGATGAAAATCATTCAAGCCTGTCATTTACAGGATGACCTCAAGTTAATCCCTTAAATAAAAAAAGCACCGTGAGGTGCTTTTTTTATTTATTGCATTTCTTAAATCTATGAGGAAAAGCAGTGTCTTAAGGTGTACTCAAATCCATTTTTTCCAGCGGAAGTAAATCAGCGGGCCAATCAAGAAAGCCACTAAAATTAAGCTGACAATCACAAAACTGGTCGTTCCTCTTGCAAAAGGCAATACATCGGTGTTCATCCCATAAATACTGGCAATCAGCATCGGTGGAGCGAGCATACTCGGTAAGATGGAGAAGCGACGGATTGTGTCATTCTGCTCGGTGTTAATGAAGCCTGAGGTGGTATCGAGCAAGAATCGTACTTTTTGGAACAAGAAGGCATCGTGTTCAACCAGTGAGCGGACGTCTTCGCTGAGCTCTCGAATATCCGCATCATAAATATGACTGCCTAAAGCACGTGGACGTGATAAAAAAGTCAGTACACGACGTAAGTCAATCAAACACAGCTGTGCTTTTCCAAGCATATCTTCCAAGTGGGCCAGACGCGTAATCATGTCATCCAAGTCGAGAATCATCTCACGGTGTCGGTTATTCAGCACTTCTGTGGAATACTTTTCCAAGTCCTTGTGGATATCTTCTAAGATATCCGCAAGCTCGTCCAGCTTCGCCTCGAGTAAACCGAGTAAGATCCACGTTGGATCCTTATAGTCGATTTCGTAGTCATTGCGACGTGCACGCGCACGAAAAGCCCGAAATGCGACTAATTTTTCACCACGAAGAGTGAAGAGTCGTTCTTTATGCAAAATGAAAGCCACGGTTTGTACCGTGGCAAGCGCTCCGTTGCTTTCTTCAGTTTCGCCATCGACTTGGTAATTTTTATTTTTCGTTAAAAAATACGTACTGATATGCAAAATACCATCATCATCACGGTAGAATCGAGCTGAAGATGAAATGTCTTCGAGTGATTTTAGCGTAGGTAAATTTTGTTCATATGCATCTAAAATCCACTGTTGTTCTTCTTG
>NZ_DKIK01000089.1:153442-155128 GCF_002454215.1 Acinetobacter sp. UBA6720 | reverse complement strand
AACATCAATCACTTGGTTGATATAGTCGTTTTTCAGTACCACGTATTTGCTTAAAATTTGTGGTTTTTCACCTGAAAAGTCGATTTCATAACGCGACATACCAAAGTAGCTATAACTGGTTTTGTAGCGGAAGCTCAGCGTATTCCAGTTAAAACGGACAGTAACTTTATCGCCATCACGCTCAATCATTTCGATGTTGTTCACATTGTGACAAGTACGTGTGTCTGGCATAGTCGCAGAGGAGCGTTCAGTTTTAATGCGGAACACACGGTCTTCTAAACCTTGGCGGTCTGGGTAGTAAATCAGTGAAATTTCAGACTGCGGATCTGTAGTCAAGGTATCGTCGTCATCCCATGCAGGCATCCAAAATGATGCAGAAGGGGCATAACATGCAAGCCAATCGTCCCATTGTTCATCATCTAAAAAGCGTGCTTCTTGATATAGAAACTGACTGACTTGTTCGATGCTAACGGTATTGAGTGTTGTCGGAGCATTCATGCAACTTCTCCTTGTTCATTTGCAGTTTCAACAGCCAGTACTTTTTCATTCGCAATGGCAATTTTCATCATGTCTAACCAATGTTGGTGCTGTGCAAGATAGAGGCCTTCATCTTCAGTTTTGACACCTGAAAGTTTTGGTTTTAGACCAATTTCATTGGCAGCATCATCCGGGCCATGAATCCAATGTTTTGAACCGCGGCACATATCGTTCCATTCCAGTTCAATGCCTGCATAACCTGCTTGGCATGCACGGAATTCCTCCAAATCATCCGGTGTTGCCATGCCTGAGGCATTGAAGAAGTCTTCATATTGGCGAATACGGCGCGTACGTGCTTCCGTGTCTTCACCCACAGGCGCGATACAGTAAATCGTCACTTCGGTTTTATTGACTGAAATCGGGCGGAGTACACGAATTTGTGAACCGAACTGATCCATCAAATAGACGTTTGGATAAAGACATAAGTTACGTGAACGCTCAATCATCCACTTCGACATTGCTTCGCCAAATTTTTCAGAGTATTCGTCGGCTTTCGGGAAGTTTGGACGGTCTTCTGGGTTCGCCCATTGTGTCCAAAGCAGCATGTGACCATTGTCAAAACCGTACGAACCACCGCCTTGTTTACCCCAAGCGCCTGCGCTCATGGCACGGATGTTGTCACCCGCTTGTTTTTCTTTACGCTGTTGAGTGGTAGCAGCATAGTTCCAGTGTACCGCGGAAACATGATAACCATCTGCGCCATTTTCCGCAGTCAATTTCCAGTTGCCTTCATAAGTGTAGGTAGACGCACCACGTAAAACTTCGAGACCTTGTTCAGACTGATCCACAATCATGTCAATGATTTTGCTGGTTTCGCCTAAGTATTCTTCTAAAGAGGGAACATCCGGATTTAAGCTACCGAACAAGAAACCTTTATAGTTGCCGAAACGTGCGACTTTTTTCAGATCGTGTGAACCTTCGTGGTTAAAACAGTCTGAATAACCGGCGTCTGCTGGGTCTTTAACTTTTAAAAGTTTGCCAGAGTTGTTAAATGTCCAACCGTGGAAAGGGCAAGTATAGGTTGCTTTATTGCCACGTTTATTACGACAAAGCTGTGCACCACGGTGTGAACAAGCATTGATCATGGCATTGAGTTCACCATTACGGTTACGTGCAATCAGAATAGGCTGACGGCCAATATACGTCGTG
>NZ_DKIK01000089.1:151966-153387 GCF_002454215.1 Acinetobacter sp. UBA6720 | reverse complement strand
GCCAATATACGTCGTGTAATAGTCGTTGTTATTTGGAATTTGGCTTTCGTGTGCCAAGTAAACCCAGTTACCCTCGAAGATATATTTCATTTCTAGGTCAAAAAGGGCTTGATCAGTAAAAACTGAACGATGAAGTTTGAATTCGCCTGTTTCAAAGTTGTCGACAAGTAATTCGTCGATACGATCGAGATGGCTAGTATTAATAACTGGGATACGTGGCATGTCCGTTCTCCGACTTTCCAAAAGTGAGGAAGTCCCCGAAATGCAACTTTGCAGTGGCTATTTCGGTTCCAAGGGTAATTAAGCGCTTGCGCGACGACGATCAACTTCAGTTGATGGTGCAGCCGCTTGGTCTTTCACCAGTTCAACATTGAATTGAATGTGTTTAAATGGACCTGTTAAACCACGGCGCGCAATTTCAGCTTCATCGGTAATATCGACAGCGGTAGCCACTAAGCCTTCACGGGTTGCAAATGCAAAGTCATCCCACAGGTATTGGTCACCCTCAATGTTGAATTGAGTGGTTAACTTGCGGTAGCCTGGCGCAGATACAAAGTAATGTACGTGCGAAGGACGGTTACCGTGACGGCCTAACTTGTTCAATACAAATTGAGTTGTTCCTTCTGGTGGGCAACCGTAACCGACAGGCATCGTGGTGAGAGCAACGTATTTACCATCTTGGTCGCTAATGATTGAACGACGTAGATTGAAGTCTGATTGTGACTTATCGAAGAAAGAGTAGTTGCCTAAGCTATTGGCATGCCAAACTTCAACTTTTGCACCTTCAATAATCTGACCATCAGTGTCAGTCACTGTCCCTTCAATAATTAAAGTCGGAATTTTGCCTTCTTCAGAACCATCATCCATACGTGCAAAACCAACTGATTCAGGTGCACCAGCTACATATAAAGGACCTTCGATGGTACGTGGTGTTCCGCCTGTAATGCCTGCTTTGGCATCGGCTTCGTCTGCACGTAAGTCGAGGTAGTGCTCAAGACCAAGCCCCGCTGCAAGTAAACCGAGTTCGTTGGCTTGGCCTGCATCCGTAAAGTATTCTAGGCCTTTCCAAACTTCAGTTTGGCTTAAATCTAAGTCTTCAATCGCTTGGAATAAGTCACCCAATAGGCGAACTACAATTTGTTGAGTACGTGCGTCTACAGGGCCTGTTGCTGTATCCACATTCATTGTTTTGACTAGTGCATCAATCTGTTGACGATTCATACTATTGCTCCTTAAGTATGTTTGCTGTGTGGTGGCTGGCTTTATTAATAGGTTTAAAAGCTAGCTGCCACGCTCCTTGTTAATTTCTTTCACTGGATTACTCATTACGTTCCAGTGATTAAACTGCATTAAACCTTTTTAAATTAACGATCATCTTCGCGAATAGACGATGGATGTCGGTTCAAAGGCATCACTTCAAT
>NZ_DKIK01000089.1:99972-151913 GCF_002454215.1 Acinetobacter sp. UBA6720 | reverse complement strand
TTCATATACGGGTACAGGGGTAAACCTTGCAAAATGTTGTGTAGCTCTTCATTGCTATCTACATCAAAAATACTGATGTTTGAGTACTGACCTGTAATACGCCAAATATGTCGCCATTTGCCCTGAGCTTGTAGCTCTTGCGAATATGCTTTTTCGACTGCTTTAATTTCACTGGCAGTTTCAGCAGGCATATCCAGTGGAATGTTTACATCCATACGTACGTGAAAAAGCATGTGTAACTCCTAAACGGTTAAGACGTCGCTTAAGCGCGGCGCAGCTGATCAATCTTGTTTTCATCCAACTCAATACCGAGTCCTTTGCCTTGGGGTAGATGTAAGGCGAAGTCAGTGTATTGAAGTGGGATTTTTAAAATATCTTGGGTTAACAACAGTGGGCCGAATAACTCGGTGCCATAAGCTAAATTTTCAAAGGTCGAGAACAAATGTGCCGAAGCAATCGTGCCGACCGCACCTTCAAGCATGGTGCCGCCATATAGGTCAATTCCTGCTAAGTTGGCAATCTTCGCGACTTCATGACCTTCGATTAGTCCACCAGACTGCGCCACTTTGACTGCAAAAACAGAGGCCGCATTAGTTTTGGCTAAACGGTAGGCTGAGCTCGGCCCCATGAGCGATTCATCCGCCATGATGGCAAGATCAAAACGTCGTGTTAAACGCTGCATCGCATCAATGTTGTCGATTGCACAGGGCTGTTCAATCAGGTCAACACCACCATTTTGTAGCAGTTGAATGCCTTTAATCGCATCTAGCTCAGACCATGCACGGTTCACATCGACACGAATGGAAATGTCTGAACCCAGTGCTTGTTTAATCGCAAGAACATGTTCAACATCTTCTTCTACACGGCGTGAACCGATTTTAAGTTTGAAAATATTATGGCGTTTCGCCTCAATCATTTTTTGAGCTTCAGCAATATCTTTTTCAGTATCACCAGATGCCAACACCCAAAGTACAGGTAAGCTGTCACGCAAACGACCACCCAACACTTCAGAAAGGGGTAAATCTAAACGTTGTGCTTGGATGTCGAGTAGAGCCGTTTGAATTGCACATTTGGCAAAACGGTTACCATTAATATTCTTTTTCAAAGCACGCATGGTTTGTGCGATGTTTTGAGCTTTAAGGGACTTTAATAAAGGGGCAAAATAAGTTTCAATATTGGTCTTAATACTTTCAGGGCTTTCTTCACCGTAGCCCAGTCCGCCAATCGTTGTTGCTTCACCCCAGCCGACAAAGCCATCTTCAGTGCTGATTTTCACCAATACAAGCGTTTGCGTTTGCATAGTCGCTACCGCCATTTTGTGTGGGCGAATAGTGGGGATTTCGACGAGTAAGGTTTCTATAGATTTATACATCTTAACTCTGCGCAGCCTTGCGTTGTGTACCTGATGTGATATACCTTAAAAGAATAAATATGAACTGTCGAAGATCAAATTAGCATTTTAATATATCTTAAAGGTATCAAAGGTCATGGAATTGAGACACCTCCGCTACTACGTAGCTGTTGTAGAAGAGCAGAGTTTTACCAAAGCTGCTGAAAAATTATTCATTGCACAGCCTCCTTTAAGCCGCCAGATTCAAAATCTAGAGGCTGAATTGGGAGTGCAATTATTTGAACGTGGCAGCCGTCCACTCAAGACCACAGAAGCAGGGCAATTCTTCTATCAACATGCGGTTAAACTTTTGTCTAATGCCGAAGAAGTAAAAACCATGACTCAGCGGGTGGGTTTGGTGGAAAAAACGGTAACGATGGGCTTTGTGGGTTCTTTGTTATATGGGTTATTGCCTAAAATTGTGTATTTATTTCGCCAGCAACAGCCGCATTTAAAAATAGAATTGATTGAAATGAGTACCAAAGACCAAATTCAAGCCTTAAAAGAAGGGCGTATTGATGTTGGTTTTGGACGTTTACGCATTTCCGATCCTGCTGTGCGTCGGGTTTTACTGCGTGAAGAACCGTTAATGTTAGCGGCACATTCTAGTCACCCTTTAACGGCACACAAGCAGGGTGTGTACCTGTCTGACTTGGTTGATGAAAATTTATTTCTTTATCCAAGTCATCCCAAGCCAAATTTTTCGACTCAGGTACAAAGTCTATTTTCAGAATATGGGCTCGAACCGAAACATTTAAAAGAGGTTCGTGAAATACAGTTAGCACTGGGTTTGGTCGCCGCTGGAGAAGGGATTTGTGTAGTTCCAGAAAGTGCAAGAACCATTCAACTCCCGCATTTGAACTACATTCCAATCTTAGATGATGCGGCAAGAAGCCCAATTTTTCTTGCGATTCGCTCTATGGATGAAAGTGAAGATATTCGCTCGCTATTTGATTGTATTTATCAGGTTTATGACCTCGAAGCGATCAAATATGACCGTGCTTTTATTTAAAATTTGAGTTTCAAATTTAACTGTTAAAACTATGCATATATTTAAAAATATGTGATTTAAGCCATCTAAGAGGTGGCTTTTTTTATGGCATTTTGTCGGCCAAAGAAGATTATTTCTAACCGATTTCATGCTCAATCATTTATATATGTATTTAATTATAAACAATAAAATTAGTAACCGACCTTAAAGGTATAAATATAGAGTTATTCGGTTTTGGACAAGAAAGTCACTTTTACTGCAATGTGCACAGCAACAGAACATTCGCAAGCAGGAGGCTTAAAGTGAATACAAATCCAGTTAATATCAACACGGTGGTCGATGAAGCCAAATTTACGCCCTTTCATTGGAGTGTGCTCATTTGGTGTCTACTGATTATTATTTTTGATGGTTACGATTTAGTCATCTACGGTGTGGCATTGCCACTTCTGATGCAAGAGTGGGGACTCAGTGCAGTACAAGCAGGCTTACTTGCGAGTACAGCCTTGTTTGGCATGATGTTCGGTGCAATGAGCTTTGGTACGTTGTCTGACAAATTGGGCCGTAAAAAGACCATTATGATTTGTGTGGCTATTTTTAGTGGTTTCACTTTTCTAGGCGCATTTGCAAGCAATCCTATTGAGTTTGGTATCTTACGTTTTCTTGCAGGGCTCGGCATTGGGGGAGTGATGCCAAACGTGGTCGCACTCATGACTGAATATGCCCCAAAGCGCATTCGTAGCACACTTGTTGCGGTTATGTTCAGTGGTTATGCCATTGGCGGGATGACCTCAGCTTTATTGGGTGCATGGTTGGTAACAGACTATGGTTGGAAAATCATGTTCTATATCGCCATCATTCCATTTCTGGCTTTACCGATTCTTTGGAAGTTTTTACCTGAATCTTTAATGTTCCTGACTAAAAAAGGCGAAACTGAAAAAGTCCGTGAAATTGTGCGAAAGATTGCACCTGAACAAGACATTCAACCAGAGACCACTTTTAAATTGAATGATGCGGTTGCAGGTGATGATGCACCATTAAAAGCATTGTTCCAACAAGGTCGAACCTTTAGCACCATGATGTTTTGGGTGGCATTCTTTATGTGCCTGCTCATGGTCTATGCGCTTGGAAGCTGGTTACCAAAACTCATGATTCAAGCAGGCTATTCGCTTGGTGCAAGTATGATTTTCTTATTTGCTTTAAATATTGGCGGTATGGTTGGCGCGATTGGCGGTGGTGCTTTGGCAGACCGTTTCCACTTAAAACCAGTTTTAACGACGATGTTCACTGTAGGTGCTATTGCACTGATTCTACTTGGCTTCAATAGCCCGCAAATGGTGCTGTATACCTTGATTGCGATTGCAGGTGCAGCGACTATTGGCTCACAAATTTTACTCTATACCTTTGTTGCACAGTTCTACCCAACAGCAGTGCGTTCTACAGGTATGGGCTGGGCTTCAGGCATAGGACGGATTGGCGCAATTGTCGGACCTGTACTGACAGGTGCACTGTTAACTTTTGAATTGCCACATCAAATGAATTTTCTCGTGATTGCGATACCTGGTGTGATTGCGGCTTTAGCAGTATTTATGGTGAATTTAAAAGTATCTGTTGATGGTGAAAAAGCTAAATCAAAACAAGTGTTTGATGCAGTTAAATCCACGGCCAATTAAATAATATTGAACCCATGAGTCTAGTGCATTAGTAGTAGGCTCATGTTAAAAACTGAACGAACTGTTAGAATCAATATGCTTTTTTATAAGTTGTTTTTAACGCAGTTTTAATGCGATAAAAGATTAATTTTAAAGTATTAAAAAAATTGCATTGCGTTGAATAACAGCAGTGAAAAAGAGATCCAAAATATTAAGAGTAAAAGTCAGGACAGACTTATATACACAGGACCCGTGTTAAATGAAACAATTTAAGAAGAATGCTTTAGTTGTCACACTATCTATGTTCAGTAGCGCTGCATTACATGCGCAAAGCAATACTACGACAGAAGTTGAACAACTGAGAAATGAAGTAAATGCGTTAAGACAAATGCTTCAACAGTACACTCAGCAACAACAGCAGCAAGCTGTTCAACTGAGTGCTGTTGAGCGACAAGTGTCAACAGCGCCTAAGACGGTTGAAAAAACGGGTTTGGGTTTAACCAAAGGTGGGGCAGAGTTCAATTTATACGGTAATGTTCGTATGGACGCATCGTATCAGGCTGAAGGTGGTGCTCGTGATATGCCCTATAATCAGATCAATAGTGTGCCTTTAGAGGGTAATGCTGAAAATAGCGATCGTTTAAGATCAACACTTTCAGCAACACGATTAGGTTTGGATTTTAAGGCACCCATGGCCGATCAGAACTTAAACGCTAAAATTGAGGTTGACTTTTTAGGCGGTACAAACCTTGATAATTTACGTATTCGTCATGCGTATTTAAATTATGGGAACTGGTTAATTGGTCAAACCTGGTCAAACTTTGCAACCCCAGACTATATCCCTGAAACGATTGATGCTTTGGCTTATGTGGGTGCTTCAATTAAACGTACCCCTCAAGTGCGTTATACTCATAAATTCACGCCAAATACCAACTTAGTTGCAGCCGTGGAAGATCCGAAAGATAGTAGCATTAGCCAACGTATGCCTGCATTTACCGGACGACTGAACCATAAGTTTAATGATGCATTATCAGTCAGTGGACGTGCAATGGCGCATGAAAAACGCATTCAAAATGAAGAAAAGTGGGCGTATGGCGTAGGTGTTGGTGCCAAATTTGACATCTCTCCGGTCACTTCGGTAAAAGCCGATTATTATCATGTCAAAGGCGATAGCAGCTTTGTATCCTTTACCAACTCGGGTGTTGTTTCAACGGGTACAAGTATTGAACAAAGTGAGTTTGACTCAATTACTGTCGGTTTAACGCAGAAGTTTAATGACAAGTTACGCGGCACGTTAGCTTATGGTTATATGACTTTTGATAAAAATCAGGACTATCTTGATGCTGTCGCTGATGATACCAAAATCAATAAAAACTTATGGCAGGCATGGGGGAATTTATTCTATAGCCCTGTTCAGCCTGTTAGTCTTGGGATTGAGTATGTCTACGGTGAACGTGAGGCGTTTGCACCTACGGCAAATGGCAGTAAGAAAGGTGAAGACAACCGTGTGAACTTGGTTGCGATTTATAACTTTTAGTCTTTGACGTGAAACTTCGCGCATAAGAACTGAAGGAATAATCCTTCAGTTCTTATTTTTTTATTCAATGTTTCGGTTTTTAAGCGGCCAATAACTGTTTAGCTGCAATACGATGTTCAGCTTGTAAGCGTTCTAAATCTACCGAGACTAGGTTTTGATTTTTTACGATCCATTGACCTTTGATCATTACATGTTCTGCTCGATCAGCGCCACAAAGTAATAGTGCAGCAAGTGGATCATGTGCACCTGAAAAACGAAGTTCATCTAGACTATAAAAAGCAAGATCTGCCTGATAGCCAACAGCAATTTGCCCTAAATGCTGTTCACGCCCCAACAGTTGTGCTGACCCTTTTGTTGCCCAGCCAAGAGCTAGCTCAGGCGTGATGGTTTCGGCACCGTATTTTAAACGCTGTAAATACATAGCTTGACGCGTCTCAAGTATCAAATTAGAAGCATCGCCAGAAGCAGAACCATCCACACCAAGTCCAATAGGAACACCTGCTTGTATGAGATCAAAGGTTGGGCAAATACCTGAAGCTAGACGCATATTAGAATGCGGACAATGACAAATTCCGACATGGGCTTGTCCTAAGCGTGTAATTTCCTCGGCATTAAAATGGATACCGTGAGCCAGCCATGTTCTGCTATTGAGCCAGCCTACGCTTTCTAAATAATCAACGGTTCGCATACCAAACATATGCATGCAAAAGTTTTCTTCGTCAAGGGTTTCTGCTAAATGGGTATGTAGACGAACGTCGTAAAAATCCGCCAGTTTAGCGCTTTCGCGCATAATATCTTGTGTCACAGAAAAAGGAGAGCAAGGCGCAAGAGCAATATTCACCATGGCGTCTTCACTACGCTGATGATAGCGCTGAACCAGACGCTCAGAGTCTTTTAAAATAGTATCTATTTCTTGAACAGTATGTTGTGGTGGTAAACCACCTGCATCTGAACCTAAGCTCATTGAACCGCGAGTGAGCATAACTCGTAAACCAATTTGTTGTGCAGCTTGTACTTGAATATCAATCGCGTCAGTTAATTGTTCTGGAAATAAATAATGGTGGTCGGCTGCGAAGGTACAACCTGAAAGCACGAGTTCTGCCAAAGCTACTTGTGTCGCTAAATGCAGTTGCTCTGGATTAAGCTTGGCCCAAACTGGATAAAGGGTTTTCAGCCAAGGAAAAAGTGGCGCATTTACAACAGGAGCCCAAGCCCGAGTTAGAGTTTGATAAAAATGATGATGGCTATTAATAAGCCCTGGCGTAATGACAAGATTTTTGGCATCAAATATTTCTTCAAAGGGTTGAGTAGGGCTGGCTCCTAGAGCAATCAGCTCAGTGATTTTCCCATCTGAAATCAGTAGTCCCCCGCGCGCATCAAATGCATTTGCAGTATAAATAGCCATTGGGTTTTTAATCCATATTGAAGCCATAGATCAACCTAAATATTTTATTTGATAGAACTACAGCAACTTTTATACCAAGCTTATAATTTATCAACACAAAAAATTAGAGCAGCGTCATACTGTTTTTGACTTTCTCCATTTGCTCAACTAAATGCTTAATCATGACCTGAGAAATGCGTGAAATTTGTCTTTTAGGCGCAACACAAAGTGCAATAGTGAGAGGATATAGACCCTTTTCATGGATTGGGCTAAAAATTAGCTTTTCATTTTGGATGAGGGGATATGCATCAATATACGACAGTAAGCCAATGCCCAAATTACGTTTTAATAGTGATGTCAACATATGGATATCATTGCACTCTGTTTTCTGCGATGGCGTAAATTTATGGTGCTTATACAATGCGTTGGCATAGTCATGAATAATGAGTGGTGCGCACGGAATTAAATGCTTAAAGCTAACTGTATCTGAAAAATTGATTTTTGGGGCTTTAGCTAATGGATGTTGTTTGGACATGACAAATCCGAGTGGGATTTCGATAAATGCCAAAACATCTAGATGATGATGTTCTTTGGGATTCAGCAAAATACCAAAATCAATTTCAGCATTGGCAATCATTTTTGCAACTTGATCACTGTCTTGGATTTGAATATTAAAATTGATCCAAGGATATTGCTGGTAAATATACTCAATAGAGTCAAGCACAAAACCATCACTTAATGCTGAAATTAATCCTAACTCAATATTCCCTCGTGACAAGCCCTGAATTTCATCAAACCTGACTCGTGTCATTTGGAATTCTTTTTGCCACTTTAAAAGGTCAGCATATAACATTTCACCTGCAAGTGTGAGTTTTAGGCCATTGGGCAAACGTTCAAATAATGGTACTCCTAGCTCTTCTTCAGCAAGAGCAATTTGGCGATGGACTGCAGACACTGAAATATAAAGTTGATCTGCGGCTTTTCTTAGACTTCCTGTTCTGGCAACAGCAATGAAATAGTCTGAAAAACGTGAAAATGGAGTGCTAATCGTCAAATGGATATACCCCAAGTATGTTTAAAAGCAAGGTAGAAAATGATTGAGCATTTTCCTAGACCGGAACAATGATAAGAATTAAGCGATTTCCATGCCAAAAACTGCAAAATCTCAGAGTTATGCGCTATGTGCAAACAAAAGGTGTTCTTATTTTTAGAATGAAATGTACGAAACATTCTAATAGACAGAATGTTATAAAAATCTTTATTTTTTAATCAAATACAACGGTTTTATCAACGAGGAAAAAATAGCTTGTTGATAGATAAATTGATGAAATAAAGAACCTTTTGTGAGTTAAATATGAATGCAATTCCAGTGCTTAATCTCTTTAGTCAACCGCATGGCAGCGACTTTGATCCAACGGATTGGAATATTTTAGCGCAGCATTGGTATCCAGTAGCGCGCATTCAGGATGTTACAGATAAACCGCAACAAGTCATTCTTTTAGACGTCAAGATGGCGTTGTATAAAACGGAAAGTGGCAGTATTCATTTAGTTCGAGATATCTGTCCACATCGAGGTGTACCTTTGACTAAAGGCTGGGTTAAAGGCGAAGACTTGGTCTGTCCATATCATGGCTTACACTACAATACTGATGGCAAGTGCGTCAAAATTCCTGCGCAACCTGAATTAACCCAAATTTCAGACCGTTTTTCTCTAACTAAATTTCCTGTGGTTCTAAGGTATGGTCTGATCTGGACCAGTTTATTTGGTCGCAATGAAACAGATGCGAATTTCCCAAATTTAGATACATGGGATCATGGTGAACATCAAGCAATTTTACCGCCATATGTAGATATCGGTGGTTCAAGTGGACGTCAACTTGAAGGTTTTATTGATGTCGCTCATTTTGCTTGGGTACACAGTGCTTCCTTTGCTGATGCCGATAATCCTGTGGTGCAAAAGTATTCAACAGTAAGAACAGACTATGGTTTACATACGGAATATGTCAGTGATGTCAGCAATTACCCACATGGCATGCAGCATTTAGCACCTGAAGGATTTTTATGGAAGCGGGTATTTGATGTTTATCCACCATTTTCAGCGATCCTGACCATATATTTCCCAGAAAACGGGGTGTTGAAAATTTTAAACGCCTGTTGCCCAGTCTCGCACAATAAAACCCGTTTATTTGTACCACTGACCCGTAACTTTGATACCACTGGAGACTTAGAAGCTGTTTACGCCTTTAATGCACAAATTTTTGCTGAAGATCAAGACATGGTTGAAAGCCAAAAACCAGAAGAGCTACCACTTGATATTGGTATGGAGGCGCACTTTGAAGCAGACCGTTCTTCGACCACATATCGTCGTATTCTGGCGGAGTGGGGTTTAAGTAAGCGTTATATCGTTTAGTTTTTAGAAATGGAGTAGATCATTGTGAATCAGCCGAGCCATGAACAGATTATTCGATTTTTAAAGCTTTCAAATGATGTTGGAAGGCGTGCAATCAGTTTAGGGCACCACCCATTTGGTGCAGTATTGGTTGCACCTGACCATGAGACTGTCCTGTTAACTCAGTGCAATATTGACACTGTAAATCATGCAGAGTCGACCTTAGCACGTGTGGCTGCAACCAATTATCCACCAGAATATTTATGGAACTGCACACTATATACAGCTGTAGAGCCATGTTGCATGTGCTCAGGTACGATTTACTGGGCAAATATTGGACGCGTGGTTTATGCCATGACAGAGGAAAAACTTTTAGTGTGTACAGGTAATCATAATGAGAACCCAACCATGAATGTTTCTTCACAATATATATTTTCTCATGGGCAAAAAAATATTGATTTAATTGGTCCAATTCTTGAACTTGAAAAAGAAACAGTAGATCTGCAAATGAGTTTTTGGGCCAATAGATAATATTATTATTTATTTAAATTTGGTTTATTGTCGATTTTTTATAATGCAATCATTTGGAGTTGATAATAATTTTTACTTGGTTAAATAATCTATGGTGGAACAAAAATGCATTTAAAACGAAGATTATTAAAAAGTGTTATGTTGTTTTGTGTCAGTGCTGGGACATGGATGAGTCATACCGTGTATGCACAGGATAAAGCCGCTTTTGTTTATTTAGGGCCGACCAGTGATCATGGCTGGTCATATTCACATGACCAAGGACGGATCAAAGCAGAAAAAATATTGGCAGGTAAATTTAAGACGTCTTATATTGAAAATGTACCCGAAACAGCCGATGCAGAACGGGTGATTCGTAATCTTGCACAACAAGGAAATAAAGTCATATTCGGAACGTCTTTTGGTTATATGAATGCTATGGAGAAAGTTGCGAGGCAATTTCCTAATACTGTATTTATGCATGCAACTGGCTATAAGCAAGCTAAAAACTTAGGTGTGTATGAGCTTAGAACTTATGAAGGGGCCTATTTGTTGGGCGTGCTAGCGGGACAGAAAACCAAGACTAATATCATTGGAGTTGTTGCGTCATTTCCTATTCCAGAAGTTGTTAGAAACATCAATGCATACACACTGGGTGCACAAAGTGTAAACCCAAAGGTGAGCACCAAAGTGATTTGGGCAAATACATGGTTTAATCCAGGAAAAGAGCGTGATGCTGCAATGGCACTCATTGCACAAAAAGCAGATGTGCTCATGCAAAACACAGACTCTCCTGCTGTGGTGCAAGCTGCACAGCAAAAAGGGGTGTATGCATTTGGTTGGAACTCAGACATGAGCAAATTTGGACCAAAAGCTCATTTGGCAGCAGCTGTATTACACTGGGAAAAAATTTATGAGCCAGTGATGAAACAAGTTCAGAATAAAACTTGGAAATCAACTGTTTATAAGTATGGTGTGAAACAAAATGCAGTGAATATTGAAAATTTTGG
Source organism: Acinetobacter sp. UBA6720 (assembly GCF_002454215.1). Lineage (NCBI taxonomy): Bacteria > Pseudomonadati > Pseudomonadota > Gammaproteobacteria > Moraxellales > Moraxellaceae > Acinetobacter > Acinetobacter sp. UBA6720. Next base: position 141,056 of record NZ_DKIK01000089.1, on the reverse strand, counting down.
AGTAGCAGTTTCTACCGCTGAAAAAAATAAAGCGCTAGCAGTTCGAGACTCACTCAAAACAGGGGCAATTCACCCATTTTCAGGACCGTTGTATAAACAGGATGGCAGTTTAATTATAGCCAAAGGCAAAACGCTGACAGATGTAGAACTCAGCAAGATGAACTATTACGTCAGGGGTGTAGACGGCTCACTACCTAAATAAATAGTCATGACTAAATCGAAAAATAACCGCCTAGAGCTGTATGGCACACTCTGGGCTTTACACATGAGGGTTAAATATGAGTATTCCTGTTATAGATCTTCACTATGCTTTCCACCCAAATGCCAATCAGTTAGATGACATTGTGCGATCAATCCGAACTGCTGCAATGAGCTCAGGCTTTTTCTATGTGAAAAATCACTCGATAGATTTGGCTTTGGTGCAACGGCAGTTTGAACTTGCAAAGGAGCTTTTTGATTTACCTCAAAGTGTCAAAAAAAAGTATGACCAGAATAATAGTCCAAGTCATAGAGGTTTTGAGGAAATTGCAGCGCAAAAGCTCGACTTTACTGCTAAGGCCGACATTAAAGAAGGATTTTATTGTGGTAAGAACTATGCTCCAGATCATCCTTTTGTGGTCGCAAAATATCAAAATTATGGCTTAAATCAATGGCCGCATACGGAAGTGCCTGAAACTGAGGCGTTCTGCCAAGCATATATTGATGCCATGATGGGGCTCTCTGAGAGAATTATGCAGCTTTTGGCTTTATCATTAAATTTGCCAGAGCATTATTTTGATGAATGCTGTATAGATCCAATGGTAACACTAAGAATGCTACGCTATCCCGCTCATCCGAAAGATGCCGCTGCTGATACTTTTGGTGCAGGTGCGCACACAGATTGGGGTTCAATCACCATTTTAGCGCAAGATGATTTGGGCGGCCTAGAGGTCTGTATGCCTGATGGCGTTTGGGTTTCTGCACCACCGATTGCTGATACCTTTGTGGTGAATTTGGGTGATTTAATTCCAAGATGGACCAATGGCTTATATAAGTCCAATCCACATCGAGTTCGAAACTTATATTCAAATGGAAAGTCACGTTATTCCATTCCATTTTTCTATGGTCCGAGTTATTTCACACAAATTGATGCACTTCCTGGAACAATTCAGCAGGGAGAGCGCTCCAGTTACACATCATGTACGGCAGGAGAACATATGGAGGAGATGTATCAACGTTCGTTTGATGTAAAACCACAAGAAATTCCTGTTTATGAATAAAACCCTCATGTTCACTTTTTATTATAAAATTTATTTTATATAAATAATAACTGATGTGTATTTAAAATAAAAAAACCACCATAAATAATGGTGGTTTTTTATTTTATTGAAAAATTATTAAAATAATAAATATATTTATAGTGGTGCAGTTCTATTTTTCTAAATAGTTGGAACGAATATTGCTATTTATTAGAAAGAGGGTATGAAAGATCCATTTATATCGAGTCAATATATTTTTAGGTTAAAACCTAAGGAGCCGATGATGTCAAAATGTTTAGAAAATAAATTTTCGATGAAAAAAACAGCTATAAAAATAGTACTCACAAGTCTATTGGGGTTGATGGGGACGACACAGGCATTTGCTGTAGATAAAGCTGCTTTTGTATATATTGGCCCGACCAGCGATCATGGTTGGACATATTCACATGATCAAGGACGAATCAAGGCGGAAAAAGCCTTGGCTGGAAAATATAAGACGTCTTATATCGAAAATGTACCCGAAACGGCTGATGCAGAACGTGTGATTCGTAATTTGGCACAACAAGGTAATAAAGTAATTTTTGCAACTTCTTTTGGCTATATGAATGCCATGGAAAAAGTGTCGAAACAGTTCCCTAATACTGTATTTATGCATGCAACTGGCTACAAACAGGGTAAAAACCTAGGGGTCTATGATGTGCGGACTTATGAAGGGGCGTATATGCTTGGAGTCGTCGCTGGTCAAAAAACCAAATCGAATGTGCTCGGTGTAGTTGCCTCGTTCCCAATCCCCGAAGTGGTGCGCAATATCAATGCTTACACATTGGGTGCACAAAGTGTTAATCCAAAAGTGAAAACGAAAGTCATTTGGGTGAACTCTTGGTTTAACCCAGGTAAAGAACGTGATGCTGCACTGGCCTTAATTTCACAAAAAGCAGATGTATTAATGCAAAACACTGACTCGCCAGCAGTTGTACAAGCAGCTCAACAAAAGGGTGTTTTTGCCTTTGGCTGGGACTCTGATATGAGTAAATTTGGCCCTAAAGCACACTTGGCTGCATCGGTTTTGCATTGGGAAAAAATTTATACTCCAACCATGACTCAAGTAGCAAATAAAACATGGAAACCAAGTGCAACTTGGTATGGCGTCAAACAAAGTGCAGTCAATATTGAAAATTTTGGACCTTCTGTTCCTGCCAATGTTAAAGCCTCAGCACTCAAAGTACGTGATGACATTCATTCAGGCAAACTTCACCCATTTTCAGGACCGATTTATAAACAAGATGGCAGTTTGGTGATTGCCAAAGGAAAAACTTTAGATGATGCGTCGCTGAGCAAAATGAACTATTACGTTAAAGGTGTAGAAGGTTCACTTCCGAAATAACGCATCGTTTGAGACGTCGCGGTTTTGTCCATTTAGTACGATACGAGCTGAATGGACATTCAATGCAGAGATTCGAAAGAGCATCACAATCATGAATACACCAGACAGTCATATCACTAAGGTCATGCATAGAGAACCTCAACAAGCAAGTACTCGCTTAGAGTTAATTAATATTTGCAAAAGTTATAATTCGCTACGTGCAAATGATCAAATTCATCTCAAAGTTCATGCGGGTCAAATCCATGCCATCTTAGGCGAAAATGGTGCTGGAAAAAGCACACTCATGAAAATTATTTATGGTGCGACCAAAGCCGATGAAGGCCAAATTCTTTGGAATGGTAAAGAAGTCAAAATAGATAGCCCTTCGACAGCGAGAAAATTGGGCATTGGCATGGTTTATCAGCATTTCTCTTTGTTTGAGACTTTAACTGTTGCAGAAAATATTCAACTTGGTCTTGATGAGAAAATTGACATAAAAACGCTCAATGAAAAAATCATTGCAGTATCTGAACAGTACGGTTTACCTGTTGATCCGCGCCGTGAAGTGTATTCACTCTCAGTGGGCGAACGGCAACGTGTGGAAATTATCCGCTGTCTATTACAAAGCCCCTCCCTCATTATTTTAGATGAACCAACCTCAGTACTTACTCCACAAGCGGTTCAACAATTATTTAAGACATTGAAATTACTCGCTTCACAAGGTGTCTCTATTTTATATATCAGTCATAAACTTCATGAAATTAAAGAGTTATGTGATGAAGCAACCATTTTACGAAATGGTAAAGTTACAGGCCATGTTAGACCAGAAGAAAATAGTACCAGTGATCTGGCGCGTTTAATGATTGGACGTGAGTTACCTACGTATATTCACGATGAATATCTAGGTGAGAAGCAAATATTGTTTGAGGTTTCGAGTTTAAATCAACCCACAGATGATCCTTTCGGTGTTGCGCTAGAAAATATCAGCCTGAACTTAAAAGCGGGAGAGATCCTCGGTATTGCAGGTATTTCGGGCAATGGGCAAGCAGAACTTTTGTCTTTAATCTCTGGAGAGAAAATAACCACAAATGGCAGCATTTATCTAGAGGGGCAAAATGTCAGTAAGATATCCGCAGGTGCACGTCGTGATTTGGGCTTAGGCTTTGTCCCCGAAGAACGTTTAGGGCGAGGTGCTGTACCCAATATGACACTGTCTGAAAATGCGCTATTGACTGCATTTAGGCAGGGTTTGACTAAATTTGGACTGATTAACTTTGAAAAAACCAAACTATTTGCAGAAAAATGTATTGAAAAATTTAGTGTAAAGGCTTCTGGTGCACAAGCAGAAGCACGCTCACTTTCAGGTGGTAACTTACAAAAATTCATTGTGGGTCGAGAAATTTTACAACAGCCCAAAGTTCTCATTATTTCTCAACCCACTTGGGGCGTTGACGTAGGAGCATCAATGTTTATTCGACAAACATTGATTGATTTATCTAGACAAGGCGTTGCGATTTTGGTGATTTCTGAAGAGCTCGAAGAATTGTTTGAAATTAGTGATTACATTTGTGTATTGGCTGCTGGAAAACTATCCGAACCTATGCAGACCCGTAGTACCAATGCAGAACAAATCGGGTTGTTGATGTCAGGGATTACCAGTGTTGCACACACTGTAGATTTAGCCCATTCACAACAAGTTCAAGCTTAACCATTTCATCTAAAGGTGGTCACATGTATTTATTAGAACCTAGAGAAAAGCCTTCTCAAGTCATGAAATGGTTATCACCTGTTATTGCACTAAGTGCAATGCTGGTGGTCAGTAGCTTACTGTTTCTGATGCTTGGGGTAGATCCTGCGCGCGCACTGTATATCTTTTTTGTTGAACCGCTAACTTCACTATATAACCTCAGTGAGCTCACCATTAAAGCCAGCCCATTAATTCTCATCGCACTTGGCTTAGCGATTGGCTTTCGCGCAAAACTATTCAATATCGGTGCCGAAGGTCAACTGACTATGGGGGCTATTTTTGGTGGCGGAATTGCTATTTTATTTCATGACCATACAGGTTGGTGGATCCTCCCTTTAATGGTGGTCATGGGGGCCATTGGTGGTGCATTTTGGGGACTGATTCCTGCATTTTTGAAAACACATTTTAATGCAGAAGAGACCCTTACTACCTTAATGATGAACTATGTTGCGCTTTTTGTTTTGTTGTATCTGGTGAATGGGCCGTGGCGAGACCCAGATGGTATGAACTTTCCACAATCGGTCATGTTCAATGAAAGTGCGACTTTGCCTTTTGTCATTGAAGGTACTCGTGTGAATGCTTCGATTTTTATTACCTTTCTTGCTGTGGTTATTTTTTGGGTATTTATTAAAAAAAGCATGAGTGCTTATAAGTTAGAAGTCAGTGGTCAAGCACCGATGGCTGCAAAATATGCTGGCTTTTCATCAAAAAAAGCGGTCTGGCTTAGTTTAGGGTTATCTGGTTTTATGGCGGGTATCGCAGGTCTTTGTGAGGTTGCAGGACCGATTGGACAGTTAAATCCAAATATTTCACCAGGCTATGGTTATGCAGCCATCATCGTGGCTTATTTAGGTCGTTTAAATCCTATTGGAATTGTACTCTCTGGTTTTTTAATGGCTTTACTTTATTTGGGCGGTGAAATGGCGCAAATGGAACTGCAATTATCTGTTGCTATTACAGGAATTTTCCAAGGTCTATTGCTGTTCTTTTTATTAGCTTCAGATGTGTTGATAGAAAAACGTTATCGGTTTGCAAAAAAGAAGCTCAAATCAAAGATGTCAGAAACTGACCCAACTGTCGCTTAAACTTAGAGAGGAAAGTTCATTATGAGTATAGAAGTAACCGCTATTTTGGCAGGTACGATTGCAGCTGCAACTCCTCTGGTTTTTGCTGGTTTGGGGGAGTTAGTTGCTGAACGTACTGGGGTAATTAACTTAGGTGTCGAAGGCATGATGTTGGTCGGAGCAATTGCGGGTTTTGCTTTTGCAGCCCAGTATGAGGCCAGCGTAGCCAGCGCATTGTTAGTCGGGGCTTTGGCTGGGATGTTGATGTCTTTGATTTTTGCATTTTTTACACTCTCACTCAGTACCAATCAATCTGCTTGTGGCTTAGCCCTTACTATTTTTGGTATCGGTATTTCTGCATTTATTGGACAGAACTATGTCAGTACGGCTTTACCCGGACTACAAAATTTAAATATACCTGTATTGTCAGATATTCCATTGATTGGCCCCATCTTATTTCAACAAAACTATGTGGTGTATTTATCCATTTTGGCCTTTGTATTTGTTTGGTGGGTCTTGGCAAAGACGCGTTTAGGGCTGTTACTTAAAGCAGTTGGGGAGTCACCTGAAAGCGCACATGCAATGGGTTATAACGTTCTAGGTATTCGTTACTGTGCTGTTTTATTTGGTGGGGCAATGGCAGGTATTGGGGGGGCATTTTTATCGACTGTTTATACCCCAATGTGGATTGAAAACATGGTTGCGGGGCGCGGGTGGATTGCAATTGCTTTAGTGGTTTTTGCTGCTTGGAAACCAGCACGTTTAATGTTGGGTGCTTATCTTTTTGGTGGAGTGACAATTTTACAGTTTCATGCTCAAGCATTGGGTTTAAGCATTCCCAATGAGCTTTTGTCCGCGCTGCCATATGTTGCAACGATAGTGGTTTTGGTGGTGATTTCTCGAGATAAAAAACTGTTGAAGCTGAATTTACCTGCATCACTTGGCAAAACATTTACCCCTTAAATTGGATCCATTGAGAAAGCTATGAAAATATTAAGTGCAGATTATGTACTCACCATGAATCAAAATTTGGATTGCATCAAAAATGGTGCCATTGTTGTAGAGGGTACTTTGATTCAGCAGGTTGGTAAACTGGAAGAGATCCGTGCTCAATTCCCTAATCTAGTGGTAGAACATTATGCAGATGCTGTGCTCATGCCAGGCCTTGTGAATACACACTGTCACTCAGGTTTACTGCGAGGTACTGCCGAAGGTTTACCTGTATGGGACTGGTTACAGCAGTTTATCGACCCAATGCACCGGGTTTTATTACCTGAAGATGCGAAAATGGCATCTTATCTGTGCTATGCGGAAGCGCTACTTTCTGGCACAACAACGATTGTGGATATGTGGCGGTTTATGGATGGCAGTGCTGAAGCTGCCAAGGAACTAGGTATTCGTGCAGTACTGGTGCCTTATGTCGCAGAGCATCCTGATCATAATTATTTTGAAACGTTGCATAGCAATGAAGTGTTGATTCAGCAGTGGCATCAAGGTGCAAATGGTCGTATCAATGTTTGGGTGGGTTTGGAGCATTTATTTTATGCAGAAGAGCAAGCATTAAAACGTATACAACACTTATGTCAGGACTACCAAACAGGCTTTCATACGCATAGTAATGAAAGTAAGTTTGATGTTGAAGAAAACCTTAAACGCTATAACAAACGCCCCATTCAAACCTTAGAACAACTTGGTTTACTCGATGCACCGCAATGCTTATTGGCGCATTGTGTATGGGCTAACTCCACAGAAATCGACATCTTAAAAAACTATCAGGTGGGAGTGGCACATAATCCAATATCGAATATGAAATTAGCATCAGGTGCAGCACCTATTCGAGAAATGTTAGCTAAAGGGGTAGCGGTTGGTTTGGGAACAGATGGTGAAAAAGAAAATAATAATTTAGATATGTTTGAAGAGATGAAAACTGCATCATTGTTGGCAAAATTTGCAAATTTAGATGCTTCCGCACTAGATGCATGGTCTGTATGTAAAATGGCGACAACTCTTGGGGCTAAAGCTTTAGGTATGCAAGAAAGCATCGGTTCTATTGAAACAGGGAAGCAGGCAGATATTATTGCAATAAAAACAGCAACGCCACGAATGACCCCTTTAATTGGTGAAGGGAAATTATTCAATTTACATCATAATTTAGTACATGCAGTTCAGGGTCAAGATGTTGTCATGACCATGGTGGCAGGTCAAACAGTCGTACAAAATGGTAAACTAATGAATGCTGACTTACAGCATTTAATTGATCAGGTGAATCGAGCAGCGCCATTACTGTTTAAAAGACGTGAAGATTGGCTTAGTCTTCGCGGGAATGCCGTCAATGAGTTACAACGTGAAATTGGATGAGAACTTAAGTTATTCATCACATAATAATAAGTCATGAAAATAAAGCACATGTGCTGCCATCAACGGGTTACATTATGTGAGGTAAGTAACTGTATATAGAGTACTTGATGACAATAACATGGATTCTTTTTACGCTTATGGCTGCTTTTATGCAGGCTTGGCGCAACGCTTTTCAAAAGCAACTCAGTACGACTGTCGATGTATATGGTGTAACACTCGCAAGGTTTATTTTTGCTTTACCTTTGGCATTTATATACATCGTGAGTCTTTATCATTTTCAACCTATTGTTGAAGTTGTTCATTTTAATCCACGTTTTGCCACTTATATCTTTATTGCTGCAATTAGCCAAATTGCAGCAACTGCATTAATGGTTCAGTTATTTAAACAAAAAAACTATGCAATTGGTGTTGGGCTTGCTAAAAGTGAGGCCATTTTGGCAGCAATTGTTGCAGTTATCTTTTTATCTGACCACCTGAGTATTTTAGGCTGGGTAGGAGTCGTGATTGGCGGTTTTGCGGTATTCCTCATGTCCAAAGGTCGCGGCTTTTCCGATTTTTCATTACAGACCTTATGTATAGGTATCGGTAGTGGCTTATGTTTTGCTATCACATCGCTTTTGGTACGTGAAGCCAGTTTAGAACTCACTAATTTACCGTTTATTCACCGTGCGGCGTGGGTTCTTATCTGTGTGATTGGTACACAGTGTTCATTGCTCTTAATTTACTTAGGTATATTTCGTCGTGTTACTTTATGGGCGATGTGGCAGCGAGTGGGACTTACATTTCGCGTCAGTTTATGTAGTTTCCTTGCTTCATTGGGCTGGTTTAGCGCGATGAGTATGCAGTCCGTTCCAATTGTTAAAACATTAGGGCAAGTTGAGATCATTTTTAGTATGTTGATCTCTGCCTTTTTCTTTAAGGAAAAATTGGCACGAGCTGAACATTTAGGCATTATTTTGGTGGTGATTGCTGCATTTCTAGTGATTTGGGCTTAATCAATAAAGCTTTGTCATTGATTTGTAATGACATTGGTTATACCAAATAAATGGAATACGGAATTAACCCATATTCTATCTGTGTGTGAAGAGCTTAAACGGATATGTAGCTTAAGCTCGTACCAGTATAGATAAAGTCAAAATGTAGATTTGAAACTCTCATCTTAGCCTACAGACATGTTTTCCAACTATATGGCTTTGCTTTAAGACAAATAGTTTTTATCTGCTCCAATAACAAAAATAACGCCCAAGCAAAATAGTCCACAATAAATAGCAAACCAGATAATCATGTTTTTAAATGCTTTGTCCGAAATAGAACTATCCGCATATTTTGCTGGTTTTTTAGGGTCTAGATCTTTCATGGTTACTGCACTCAACTGAGGTGATGTGTACATTATGCAAAGCACAGACAGCATGAAACAGATACAGAACATGATTAAAAAAATATAACAGCGTATTGGCAAATATATAGAACTGTTATGGTTTTCATTATTGCCTGTTAAGCAAAAGTGAAAGAATATTCACTATGAATTTTATACATACTGAACCATGAGAGAATTCCATTTCATTCATGATCTAAATTTTTGTACATTAAATGCAGTGGTACTTTGTATGTGTAGAGTTAGCCTAATTGACCTAAGCATAAAGTTTAAAATGATAGCTAGAGAGCATGATGAAAAATTTTGAGAATAAAGTTGCTGCGATCACGGGGGCAGGTTCTGGTATCGGACAGCAGTTGGCTATTCAATTAGCCAAACAAGGTGCGCATTTGGCACTCAGTGATGTCAATGAGCAAGGTTTGGCAGAAACATTAAAGCTTGTCAAAGATTATCCTGTTTCGGTCACACTTACAAAACTAGATGTTTCAGACCGCAAAGCTGTTGAGGACTGGGCCAAACAATGTGAACAAGACTTTGGCCAGATCAATTTAATTTTCAACAATGCAGGTGTTGCCTTAGCCAGTACTGTTGAAGGCTTGAGCTATGAAGATGTGGAATGGATCTTTAAAATCAATTTTTGGGGTGTGGTGTATGGAACCAAAGCTTTTTTACCCTACTTAAAGAAAAGTGGTGCTGGGCATATTGTGAATATTTCAAGCTTATTTGGACTCACTGCACAGCCTACCCAGAGTGCCTATAATGCGACAAAATTTGCTGTTCGTGGTTTTACCGAAGCACTACGTCAAGAACTAGACCTAGAAAACTGTGGTGTCAGTGCGACTTGTGTTCACCCAGGTGGTATACGAACCAATATCGCCAATAGTGCTCGAATGAGTGACAGTATTCGTACGCTAGGTATGAACCCTGAGCGTGCTAGCCGTTCTTTCAACAAAATGCTTAAAACTCCGCCAGATGTGGCAGCACAGTCCATTTTAAAGGCTGTGAAAAAAAATGAGCGCCGTGTCTTAATTGGAACAGATGCCAAAATTATGGATCTAGTACAACGCATTACACCGACAGGTTATACACAAGCCATGAACTTTTTGACTGGGAAAAAGCGTCAAAAATAAAGGCTGGCAAACTTGAAGGATGATTTTATTGTTTTAACCGAGTATGCTGAATCGAGTAATTTTTCAAATCAAAAAAAGCTTCGATTTCAATGTTAAAGCATTGCATCCATTAAAATGATAAGGAGTCCTACATGAGTGGTTCTCATAACCATGATCATAGCCATGTTGAAGTGACTGCAAAAAATGCCAAGAAATTAACGCTTGCACTTGCCTTGACCACGACATTTTTAATTGTTGAGGTTATTGCTGGATTTATCACACAAAGTTTAGCCTTACTGTCCGATGCGGCGCACATGTTTACTGATGCTGCTGCTTTGGCGATTGCCTTAGCCGCCATCAAAATTGGACAAAAACCTGCCGATGATAAACGTACCTTTGGCTATCAACGGTTTGAAATCTTGGCAGCTTTGTTTAATGCCATGATGTTGTTTGTGGTGGCCATTTACATTTTATATGAAGCTTATCAGCGCTTTAGTCAGCCCCCCGAAATCCAAAGTATAGGCATGTTGGTCGTTGCTGTTTTGGGTTTAATCATTAACCTAATTTCAATGAAAATTTTGGTGTCGAGCAGTCAAGACAGCTTAAATGTGAAAGGGGCTTATCTTGAGGTGCTGAGTGACGCCTTGGGCTCTGTGGGTGTGATCATAGGCGCATTGGTGATTTATTTCACGGGTTGGATGTGGGTAGATACCGTTATTGCGGTATTGATCGGCTTTTGGGTCTTACCTCGAACTTGGGTGCTACTGAAGCAAAGTATCAATATTTTGCTCGAAGGTGTACCAAGTGAAATTGATATCGAATCTCTACGCAATGACTTGTTGGCTTTAGACGGTGTACAAGGTATTCATCAACTTAAAGTTTGGGCCATTACCTCTAAAAATGTGCATTTAACCGCACATTTGATTGCACCTGATGTAGATCAGAGAGCTTTATATCACCAAGCTGTGGAGTTATTAGGACATGAGCACGGCATTACCCAAGTGACTTTGCAAATCGAAGATGATGAATGCCATCCACACCAACATGAACATAGTCATTAAAAAAGGCTTGACCTTAGACTTAGTCTAGGCTTTACAATAGCATCACTTTTTTTCAGTACGACATTATGCGTTCTACCACGTGGATTAGCGTCTTAGTTGCTTTATTCATGTTCCAAAGTCTTTGGAACGTGGCGGCAGCTTTTTGCGTCCATGAAGAACAAAAAACTCAAGTCGTGACGCAACAAAATTTTCATTTTGGGCATCATCAATCCACTTTGTGTGTATCGGATGCGAAAGCACATCAACAAAGTAGTATTGATGACCATACTCAAACGGCAAATGATCAGTTTGAATTAGGTGAAGACCATCAAGATCATTTGCCTTCAATGGCACATTTGATTATTCCGAAAGAAAAAAACTATCAACTGCCGCTCGCGCTTGAGATAAAAGAACCGCCACAATTTTTTTGGCATAATGCCTATCAAGCCCCTGATTTACTGGGGCAACATCCGCCCCCTGAACTTTCCCCGCTAATGGTGGGGTAGCCTAAAATATTTCCCACCACTTCTTCTAAAAATTAGTGGGAAAAAGCATGTCGAATCAATTCAAGGCGTTTATACGCCAAGCTCTTGCTGTGGGCATAACAACAGCTACGATGCAATGGAGCTTTGCTGAACCAGTCAAGACTTTGGATGAGGCTTTGGCAAAAGTAGAGCGTTATCAGAACCAAAGTGAAATTGGGCAACAGCGTCAAAGCATTTCAGAGCTGAACATCAAAAACAGTGGTTTATGGCAAAACCCTAGCTTAAATATCAATCAAGATGGTTTTGGTTCAAATACCGATCGTGAACTCAGTATTGCCATTAGCCAACCTTTAGATGTTTTTGGACAGCGTAAGCTCAATCAAAAACTCGCAGAAACAGCACACCAACAAGGCCAATTACAGCAACAACTGTGGACAGCACAAAGCCAATTGGTGGTGAAATTTGCATGGTCGCAGTTGGCTTTAGCACAAGTTGAAAAATCGCTATATGCCGCACAGCTCAAAGTGAGTCAACACAATTTAGACAGTGCCAAAAAGCGCTATCAGGCGGGCAGTATTGCTTTGGTTGACTATGAACGTGCGCAAATCGAAAGCTTAGATATGCAACGTTTATATCAACAAGCAATACTGGCTGAACAAGTAGCACAGCGTCAACTCTCAAACCTTTGGGGCGAAACTAAAGCCGATATTCAACTCAATGCGACCACCATGCCATGGCCAGATCAAAGTGAAGCCACAGTACAGCGTTATATTGCTGAAGGTTGGTTGGAAAAGCTATATGCCCTGAACATTCAACAGTCCAATTTAAACATTGAAAGTTTAAAAGTGCAGGCGCGTCCCAATCCGACCTTAAATGTCGGCATGAAACGGAGTCAAGCACCGAATGAAAATAGTGATACCACATTAGGTGTTGGCGTGGATATTCCGCTGAATATCTTTAACCGTCAGCAATACAGCATTCCGATGGCACAGCGTCAGCAAAGCTTGTTGAATCAGCAGCAGCAGCGTGAGTTAAAACAGCAAATTTTAGATATCGCCAATGCCATGCATGAGCTCAAAGGACTAAAACAGCAGTTCGGTGCGATCAGTCAACAAACAACTTTGGCAGAACAAGTACAAGTACGTACATTACAAGGTTTTAAAGCCGGAAAGCTGTCTATTACCGACATTCAACAAGCCAACTCGCAACTACAAAGCATACGTCTTGGGCAGTTACAGTTATTGCGTCAAGCCTGGCAGACCGCATTGACCGCAGAATCGCTTAGCCTCGGCACTAGTTATGAACAGATCAGTAGTTCAGATGCTTATAGCCAAATCAGTAAAAACTCAATCGCACAAATACAAGACCTCATCCTTGGCGGAGCACAATAATATGCAACTGAAGAACCAACTTGGAAAAATATCACAGCCATTGATGATTGGGCTTTTGCTTCTAGTAACGCTCCTGATTGCTATAGGAATTTGGTTTAGCTCGAAAGATAAAACCACCGATGAACATGAGCATGGGGAACATGAAGAATCTGAACATGCGGATGAGCCCGAGGCAGAAAAAGGACATGCTGAGGAAGGTGAAATTCAACTGACAGCGCAGCAACTGACAGAGCAAGGCATTCAAATCGCTTCGGCTCAACAAGGCGCGGTATCTCAAGTCACTGTTTTACCTGGAAAGCTTGTGGTGAATACCGATCAGCAAGCCCACATTTCGCCAAACTTTGGTGGGCATGTGGAACAAGTACATGTTGAACTTGGTCAAAACGTACAAAAAGGACAAACTTTAGCTGTACTGTCCGTACCTGAACTGATTGATCAACAAGCCAATTTACGGATGGCCCAAGCTAGCTTGGACTTGGCACGTCAGGATTATCAACGTGAACAGCAGTTATGGTCACAGGGCATTTCAGCTAAACAAGACTACCAACGGGCAGAAAATGCTTACCGACAGGCACAGATTACTGTGCAATCCGTGCAAAGTCGTTTAAATGCACTGGGGGCAACAGGTGGTATAAATGGTCGTTTTGCCATTAAAGCACCCATCTCAGGGGTGATTAGCCAAAAAGATATCGTGGTGGGTGAAAACGTACAATTGGCCGATCAACTGTTTGTGATTGAACAATTTAAAGAGTTATGGCTTGAGTTTAATCTGCCTGCACAGTTATCGAGTCAATTACAAACCAATCAAAGTGTAACGTTCAAACCGAATGCCTCTGAGCAAAAATATGAAGCCGTCATCCAAAGCTTAACCTCTCAGGCCGATGCCCAAACGGGGCGCTTAGTGGTACGCGCTAAATTAAAAAGCCAAGCGGCTGAATTACGTCCAAATGTTTTGGTGAATATCTTTTTAGACAATACCAGTTCCAAAACAGCGCTTCGTGTCCATAAAAGTGCTATTCAAAACATTGAAGGTCAAACGTCAGTATTTGTGGTCGACGCTGAACAAAAAGGGCAAGTGCATTTGAAAGCACAACCTGTTGTACTTGGACAAGCGTCAAATGATGGTCAATGGATTGAAGTCGTTTCAGGTATAAAAGCAGGACAACGCTATGTCAGTCAAGGCAGCTTTGTTCTTAAATCTGAACTCGAAAAAGGCGAGGCTGATCATGCACACTAATCATGATTTACCCAAGCCTGAGGGTTTGTTTGAACGAATTATTCAGTTCTCTATTCAAAATGCCATTTGGGTCATGCTCTTTGTCTGCACGTGGATTGCAGTTGGTGTATACAGCTATCAAAAGCTGCCAATTGATGCAGTGCCTGATATTACCAATACGCAAGTACAAATTAATACCCAAGCCAATGGTTTTACCGCACTGGAGGTTGAACAGCGGATTACTTATCCAATTGAAACGGCAATGGCGGGTATTCCAGATTTACAGTTGACTCGTTCTATTTCACGCTATGGTTTGTCCCAAGTCACCATCGTATTTAAGGATGGTACAGACATCTATTGGGCACGCCAGCAGATTAATCAGCGGGTACAAGAAGCCAAAGCGGATTTACCCAGTGATGTTTCTCCAACCATGTCGCCAGTTTCGACGGGTTTAGGTGAAATTTATCAATGGGTCATTAAAGCTGAACCGAATGCCAAAAAAGCCGATGGTACAGCTTATAGCGCGATGGACTTGCGGGAGATCCAAGATTGGATCGTTCGTCCACAATTGCAACGTGTTGCAGGGGTTGCAGAGGTCAACAGTATTGGCGGGTTTAATAAAACCTATGTGGTTGCTCCTGACTTAAACCGTATGCAGCAGTTAAATATTTCCTTGAGCCAACTGCAAACTGCTTTACAGGAAAATAATGAAAATCGTGGGGCAGGTTTTATTGAGGAAAATGGTCAGCAGCTCACAGTTCGTGTGCCTGGCACACTCAACAGTCTTGCAGACATTGAAAATACAACAGTTGCCAGCCCAAATGGTAGCCCGATCCGTGTTGCGGATATTGCGCAGGTTTCAATTGATCATGACCTCAGAACAGGAGGCGCAACCTATAACGGCGAAGAAACTGTACTCGGCATCGCTATGATGATGATGGGTGAAAACAGCCGAACGGTGTCTAAAGCTGTAGATGCCAAAATTCAAGAGGTGCAAAGCAGTTTACCGCAAGGCGTTAGAATCGAAACAGTTTATGACCGCACCACGTTGGTGGTAAAAGCCATTAAAACGGTGCAAAAGAACTTGGTTGAAGGCGCAATCTTGGTGATTGTGATCCTGTTTTTATTCTTGGGTAATATTCGTGCGGCGTTAATTACAGCCTGTGTGATTCCACTGTCTATGCTGTTTACTTTAACTGGTATGGCACAGCAGAACATCAGTGCCAACCTGATGAGTTTAGGGGCATTGGATTTCGGTATTATTGTTGATGGCGCAGTGGTAATTGTTGAAAACTGTATTCGCCGTTTAGCTCATGCACAACAACTGCTCAAACGACCGTTAACTCAGTCGGAACGCTTTAAAGAAGTATTTTTAGCAGCACGCCAAGCTCGTCGTCCACTTATTTTTGGTCAATTGATTATTTTGGTGGTGTATTTACCGATTTTTGCATTGACTGGTGTAGAAGCAAAAATGTTCCACCCAATGGCTTTGACTGTTGTTCTTGCACTGGTTGCGGCCATTATTTTGTCGATCAGCTTTGTGCCTGCTGCTGTTGCACTTTTTGTTAAAGGTGATATTAAAGAAACGGAAAGCCGTTGGATGTTGTGGTTAAAAGAGCGATATCAGCGAGTATTGGACTGTGCCTATCAATACAAAGCAGTGGTTTTAACCTTTGCACTGTGCTTATTGGTATTAACAGGTTTACTCGCAACGCGGATCGGCAGTGAGTTTGCACCGCAACTGAGTGAAGGCGACTTTGCTGTACAGCAACTGCGTTCCCCAAGCACAGGTTTAGAAGAATCACTTCGTATTCAGGAAAATACGGAAAAGCTACTTCTGAAAAAATTCCCTGAAATACACGCTATTTTTGCGCGTACAGGTACGGCGGAAGTGGCAACTGATGTGATGCCACCAAATATTTCAGATGGTTATGTCATGCTGAAACCCCGTGATGCATGGCCAAACCCGAAAGAAACATTGGATGAACTGCGTAGCCGTATGCAGGCGTATTTAGCGACATTGCCCGGTAACAACAGTGAGTTTTCTCAGCCAATTGAACTGCGTTTTAATGAGTTAATATCGGGTGTACGTAGTGATGTCGGTGTCAAAATCTTTGGTGATGACATGCAAGTATTAAATGCGGAAGCTGAAAAAATCAGTAAATTGATTCAACAAGTTTCAGGCAGTACCGCAGTCAAAGTTGAACAAACGTCGGGTTTACCTTTGCTTAATGTTGAAATTGATAAAAGCTTGGCAGCGCAATATGGCCTAAGTGTTAAAACCATACAAGATTATGTATCAGCAAGCATTGGTGGGCAAAATGTCGGTGAAATTTTACAGGGCGACCGCCGTTTTGACTTTGTGATTCGACTCAGTGAACAAGACCGTAGTGTCAGCGGGATTGGGCAACTGCCAATACAACTTCCAAATGGCGGCAGTATTTTACTCACCGATATTGCCACGGTAAAAATGATGGATGGCATCAACCAAGTCAGCCGTGAAAATGGCAAACGTCGTGTGATTGTCACTGCGAATGTGGAAGGGCGCGATTTGGGCTCTTTTGTCACAGAGGTACAAACTCAACTTAAGCAGTATCCACTACCAAGTGGCTATTGGATTGAATATGGTGGTCAGTTTGAAAATCTGGCTTCGGCACAGGCTCGAATGCAGATTGTGATTCCACTGGCATTATTGACGATCTTTATTTTGCTGATGGCTGTTTTCCATAACATTAAAGAAAGCCTACTGGTGTTCACGGGTGTTCCATTTGCCTTAACAGGTGGTGTGCTTTTCTTATGGTTAAGAGACATTCCCTTGTCGATGTCTGCGGGTATTGGTTTCATTGCCTTATCTGGCGTTGCCGTCTTAAATGGTTTAGTCATGCTGACCTTCATTAAAGAGTTAAGAGGGCAATATCACCTGCATGAAGCCGTTTGGCAGGGGGCGATTTTGCGCTTAAGGCCTGTTTTAATGACCGCCTGTGTGGCATCCTTAGGTTTTGTGCCGATGGCACTTGCTACGGGCACAGGGGCAGAGGTTCAGCGACCACTGGCGACCGTAGTGATTGGTGGAATTATTTCTTCGACGTTATTGACCTTGATACTATTGCCAGTGCTGTATCGTTGGATGAATGCTAAAAAAGAAACGGAAATTTAATCCTTTAATCAACTAAAGCATGGGGAGGCAAAATATAGCCCCCTCATGCTTTTTTATGATGCTTGATATCAGCCTGATCGCGTTTAGAAGTTAAAAATGGCAAATCTGTTATAGTCTGTTATATTTTTTTCACAAAGAACTGTATCTGTCCTTTCGTATAGGAAACCTTAGAATAATGAATATAGATAGAGTGTTGAGGTACTGGAAATGAACTTTTTACTGAAGAAAAATAGAGCTTGGTTTGTATTCTTTATCATTACTTTATATTCATTTCTTGGATTTTTTCTTGGATTTATCATTTGGGAATATGTTCTAAAGTAAAACTAAACATCACGATGCAAAGGCGCAACAAATAATACTTTGTATGATGTTCAAACCGATATTTTTAAGATTCAACAAAAAAGAATGAGGCCTGTGTTGCTTCATTCTTTTCTATTTTTAGTCTGCATTTCAATAATCATCAGCACTAAATACATAACACTGTGTATTTAAAATACATGATGCGCCTTACATCTTTTTCTATCAGTAGGTAGATAAAGACTTAAATCACTTCAAAGCCAATACCTGCATGTTGTTTTAAGCGTTCAATATAGCGCCCATCAAACATCGTTGCAGGGGTCCAAAAACCGCCATTTCGTCCTATTTTCTCGCCATTTTTATGATGATCCAAAACCAAACTTAACGCTGCTTGCCCCAACATTTTTCCTGTTGATCCATAACCTGGATCACGGTCGCCTGTGACTTTGATTCGAAGACTTTGTCCTGCATCTGACTTGCCAATAAATCGTAAATCAAAACGGCCAGAGCGTTGTTGCTCGGGTGTCGGGCCTTCACCAGGTTTTGGGAGCATATAGCGCTCCATCAATTTACTGACAGGCTTGGTGACCGCTGCAAGCATGAATGCACCTAATCCTGCGACCAAGCTATAAGCTTTGACACGACCATTCCAACCTTGGCCTGTCAGCATGGCTTCGTTATAGCTAAAGTTTGCTCCATAGGCATTGTTTGAAAGTGCATTTGAACGGTGCACAACCCGTTCATTAACAGCAGACATAACAAAGGGGGCAATCCATGCATCAAAATCGCTGTCAAACTCAGCCGATTTTACATAGTGTTGACGTGCACTGAGTGCATGATTTTGTGGCACAAGGAGGTAC
Source organism: Acinetobacter sp. UBA6720 (assembly GCF_002454215.1). Classification (NCBI taxonomy): domain Bacteria; kingdom Pseudomonadati; phylum Pseudomonadota; class Gammaproteobacteria; order Moraxellales; family Moraxellaceae; genus Acinetobacter; species Acinetobacter sp. UBA6720. The sequence continues at coordinate 122,356 of NZ_DKIK01000089.1, read as the reverse complement.
GGGTTCACTAAAGCTTTGCGTAGTGCAGGATCAGCTGCGGCTTCTTGTATGACATTAATTAAACTGGCCACCGTTCCGCCAGAAGCGCCGCCTTTTAAAACTTTCACTCGCATTTTGACGTTGGTCGCTGGGGCATGCCACAGTTGCTGTGCTTGCTGTTGTAAAAAATACACGCCCATATCAGAAGGGACAGAATCAAAACCGCAACAATGTACAATCCGTGCACCAGAATGTTCGGCTTGGCTTTGATACTTATCGATCATTTTTTTAATCCATTGTGTTTCGCCCGTAAGGTCACAATAGTCTGTACCTGTTTCAACACAGGCCTTGATCATCGGTTCACCGTAAAGTGCATAAGGACCTACGGTTGAAACAACCACACGGGTTTGTTCACACAGCGTGTGAATTGCGTCACTGTCATTGACATCTGCAATCATAATGTCCAAATTTTGTGCTTTTTCACCAAGCTTATTTTTTAACGCATTGAGTTTGCTTGATGAACGGCCAGCGATTGCCCACTGAATTTTTTCACCTGACTCACCTTGCACTGAGAGGTAGTCGCTTAGGTAAGTTGTTAAAATTTGTCCAACAAAGCTGGTTGCACCAAATACCACCAAATCATATTTTTTGTTTTTTATTGCCGTCATGGAGAAACTCCTTATGGAATCATGCTTAAGGTCAGTAGTACACCTGTGTTTGCTATAAACACTATAAGCTTTAAGTGAACTTGAATGTCAAGTCGGGAAAAGTGTAAATATTTACAGACATAAAATTGCTATTTATTCGCAATCTTTTACATGAATTACAGCATTAAAAAGATTTTCACGTGCTGACATTTCAATATAACCTTTCTTTAACAATAGATATGCTGGATCTTAAATGCTGCTTTAAGCAGAAGCCAATGATGTAAGTAAGATAGGTAGGCATTACATTCTTAGACATTCGTTACCCATAAAAATGAGAGATTAAACGTGTATTCAGGTATTTCAGGGAATGTTGACCGTGATCCTGAAATCTTTGACTTTGAATTATTGGTCATTATGCAAAGCTAATCTAAAAATTTAGCATCTAGATGCTAAATCCACTTTAACTATGAGTGGCCTAAAGATTGCTCATTTCTTATTTTGATCGCGTATAAAAAATCACTTGACATTAAAGTTAACTTTAATCTTAAAGTAGTCATCAGATCAAAAGAGGTGATCATGATGAACATATTTGATGCATTAACCCTACCCAATGGGACAACGATTCCAAACCGCCTTGCTAAAGCGGCAATGGAAGAGAACATGGCAACTTTAGAGCAAGCACCATCACAAGATTTATTTAATCTTTATCATACTTGGGCCGAGGGTGGTGTCGGTTTGATAATTACTGGAAATGTCATGATTGATAGCCGGGCAATGACAGGACCTGGCGGGGTAGTGCTTGAAGATACCGAACATCTTGATCTATTTAAAAAATGGGCAAATATTGGACGTGCCAAAGGTGCTCAATTTTGGTTGCAAATTAATCATCCAGGACGTCAGATGCAGTCGAATATGGGGCAAGACACTTGGGCTCCTTCTGCTGTAGCTTTAGATCTAGGCAAAATGTCGGATAAGTTTGCAACACCAGTTGAAATGACAGAAGTGATGATTGAAGAAGTCATTCAGCGTTTTGCACGTACAGCACAACTGGCTGAGCAGGCAGGTTTTACGGGTGTGGAAATTCATGCTGCACATGGCTATTTACTCAGTCAATTTCTATCACCACTCAGCAACCAACGCCAAGATCAGTGGGGCGGTTCACTGGAAAATCGTGCTCAAATTTTACTCGAAATTGTGAAAGCGGTACGTGCAGTTGTGTCTGATCAATTTGCAGTTGCTGTAAAACTTAACTCGGCCGACTTTCAGCGTGGTGGCTTTAGTGCAGACGATGCCAAACAAGTGGTTGAAATGTTGAATGAGCTTGCTGTGGATTTGGTTGAACTTTCAGGTGGTAGTTACGAGGCCCCTGCAATGCAAGGCCAAGCCCGTGATGGAAGAACGCTTGCACGTGAAGCTTACTTTTTAGAATTTGCTACAGAAATCCGTAAAATCGCTCGAATGCCGATTATGGTCACAGGGGGAATTCGTCGTCAGCCAGTGGCTGAGCAGGTCGTACAAAGTGGTGTAGAAATGGTGGGGATTGGGACTGCGCTTGCGTTAGAGCCAAATTTACCTAATGCGTGGAAAGCAGGTCAAAATCTTGCCCCTGAACTCAAACCAATAGAGTGGGAAAACAAAGCACTCGCTTCGGTTGCCAACTTGTCAACTGTAAAGTTTCAGCTACGCAAATTGAGTCAAGGTAAGAAACCAAACCCTAAAGTATCACCATTTTGGGCATTGATTTTACAGCAACTTGCAATGAGCAAACGTACTAAGCAATATCGTCATCGTATGCAGCGCCGTGCAAAAGCTTTGGTTTAAGTCTAAGGGAGCAAACTTCACATAGCATAAAATAGTTGCTTATGTCCTGACTAACAGAGAGTGTAAAAGTCATCATCGTGAGAAATATCAGTCCGTGAATAAACTCACTGGTATTTTTCTATGCTCTCTACCGCATGCTTAAATATGATTGATTTTTGTATATCACAGGCTTCAAGTTCACTTGAATATAAAGAGGGTATTTCGTATGAATATTAGTGAGTTGTCGAAACTGAGTGGGTTGAGTACACCTACAATTCGCTATTATGAACAAATTCAGTTATTGCCTAAACCTAAGCGTTTATCGAATGGTTACCGTCAATATTCAGAAGAAGATTTAAAACAATTGTATCTGATTAGGCAGGCACAACAAGTTGGCTTTTCCTTAGAAGAGATCAAATCGTTGATCCCTGCAAATATTGCTAACTGGAATCATGACAAATTGATTCAGACCTTGAATGACAAAGTACAAGAAATTGTGAAAATGCAAAAAATGTTGGCTGAAAATAAAAAGAACTTACTGATTCTGATTGATTCGATACAAAATAAGCCTCAAGACTTAAGCTGTGAAGAAAATGCACACCGACTACTTAATACATACTATGCTGAATCTGAAAGTGAAGCTTAGTTGCACACTTAAATAATGAAAAAGCGAAAGCACAGATAAGGAGAGCGGTTTTTTATACGGTATTTTTTTCCAGTAAAAAATCAATGAGCGTCCTTACACGTTTAGACTTTTGACTATTTTGTAAATAGTAGAGATAAACAGGAGGGAATGTTCTCCAATATGGCTTGAGCACAGGAATAAAATTTTCCTGATCAGGCTGTTGTTTTAAATTTATTAAAAAAATTCGACCGATACCGATACCTTGCCGAATTGCATCCATATTGACTTCTATATCATTAGCAACAAAAGAGACAGGCATTTCAACACTAATTTCTTTTCCATCTTCTTGTAAAAGCAATGGAGAAAGCGTATTCGCTGTTGTAAAGCGATAGCCGATTAACTGATGTTGTTTTAAATCTACAGGGTTTTGCGGAACTCCATGCTGTTCAAGATAATGTTTTGATGCGAATAATCCTTGAGTTTGTTTGGGTAAAATTTGACGTGCTACCACATGTTCTTCAATCTTATTACCAAAGCGAATACCCAGATCATAGCCCTCTTTTGAAACGTTGACAGTTCCATCGTTAATCGCAATTTCAAGTTGAATACGTGGGTATCGTTGATAGAACTCACCTAAATAGGGCTGTAAAACACTTAGATAGGCATAACGAGCTGTTGTGATTCGCACAATACCAGCAGGTTCACTCTTTAAGTCTTGAACACTTTCTAGCGCAATCGTTAATGCCTTAATTGGTTCTTGTGTGTTTTGAAACAAGTGTTGTCCCGCTTCTGTAAGCTCCAAATGACGTGTGGTGCGATTAAATAAGGGCAAGCCTATAGTTTGCTCAAGTAGTTTTAAGGACTTACTGACAGCAGGTGGGGCAGTTTCAAGTTGTCGCGCTGCTGCGGCTAAACTTCCCTCGTTGACGATAGCATGGAATACAACCAAATAATTATAAATTGAGCCATTCATATCAATACACAACTATTAACTTTTAGATACTAATGTAGTGCCAATTACCTACCTTATCAATCACAATTTTTCTGACTACCATTCATTCATGTTCAACCCCATGTGGGCTTAAGTGGCAATCTGGTTAAGACAAGCATTGTATGCGTCTCAACAGCGGGCTTAATTTTCTAAAGGTAAATATGATGAAAAAAATACTCGTAATTTCAGGACATCCCAATTTACAAGATTCGGTTGCGAATACCGCCATTCTCAATCACGTAACAACTGCACTCCCTCATGCAAAAATTCGTAAGTTAGATGAACTTTACCCAGATGAAGTTTTCGATATTGAGCTTGAACAACAAGCACTGTTAGCTGCGGACATCATTGTGTGGCAATTTCCATTTCATTGGTATGCATTACCAGCGCTGCTTAAAAAATGGCTAGATCAGGTTTTTCTACATGGTTTTTCTCATGGCTCAAATGCGAAATTGGGCGGTAAGCAATTGATCTTGTCCTTTACCACGGGAGCTCCCGAAGTTGCTTATGCGCCAAATGCAATCATGCAACACTCACTTGAAACGCTATTGGCACCCTTCGACAGTCTTGCTGCATTATGCAATTTAGACCTACAAGCACCAGTCTATACAACAGGTGTTAGCTATCTTGCACGTGGCGATGAAAAAGGTTTACAGCAACAGACTATGGCTGCACAGGAACATGCACAACGTTTAGTGCGCCAAATTGAAAACTTATATTGAGATGTAAATATTCAGTTATTCAGTCTTTACGGCGTGATTTTACTCAGCACTTTAAATTGATACTTATGCTTTAATTTTTTGGAAATGGTTCAAATGTATTTAATCCATGTTTCTGTTGATCTCGGTGAGATCAGCGAGCAATACCATGCTCAACACATTGAATTTTTAAATCAGCAATTTGACAATAAAGTCTTTTTGACTTTTGGTCGAAATCTCTCAAAAAACAGTGCTGGGGTTATTATTGCCCAAGCTGAAAATCAAGATGAATTAGAGCGGATTGTGGCACTAGACCCTTATGTTAAACATCGGTGTGCGATCTATGAAATAGAAGAGTTTTCTCCATTAAAAATTGCAAAAGATTTTCATCTTTTTAAATAATACCTATGGAACATAAAAATGAAGCTAATGAATAAAGTCGCTTTGGTCACGGGAGGAGGCTCTGGCATCGGTCGAAAAATTGCTGAACGTTTAGCCAATGAAGGGGCAAAAGTTTTGATTATGGGACGAACACGTGCGCCTTTAGTTGAAACAAGTCAACATCAAAATATTGACTATGTCGTTGGTGATATTGCATGTTTGGAAGACATTTCAAACACGATTGCTGAGCTTAAACACCGCTTTGGTCGCTTGGATATTTTAGTGAATAATGCAGGTGTTGCTCCCGTTGTAAGTATCGAAAACTTAGATATTTTATCTTTTGATGCTATTTTTCATATCAATGTTCGTGGTCCTGTGGAGTTTATTCGTCAAAGTTTAGATTTATTGCGGGAGTCTAAAGGAAGCGTCATCAATATTGGCTCTTCGGTCAGCCAACGACCACTTGCAAACATGGCTCTATATTCGGCCAGTAAGGCAGCACTTTCAGCAATCACAAAGTCTTTGGCAAGAGAGTTGGCTGTAGAAAAAATTCGAGTAAATGCTGTTTCAGTTGGCCCAATTGATAGCCCAATTTATGAAAAAGCGGATTTATCTTTTGAAGAATCTCAGGCCCATATTGATAAAGTCAGCCAAATGATTCCGTTGGGGTATTTTGGTCAACCTGATGATGTTGCTTCGGTCGTTGCATTTTTAGCATCAGATGAAGCCAGTTTTGTGACTGGCACTGAGTATGCTGTAGATGGTGGTTTTACAGCTTAGTGAATCAATTTATTTGGCCTCAAATCTATAAAAATGACTGAGAAACCAGACATGATCTAGCATAGTTCATGTCTGGTTTTGGCTCTTAAAACTTCCATTGCACCGAGAGCGATGCATTTAAAGGATCGCCTGGTTGAATCCACATATCGCTATAGCTTGCGACATAGTAAGTTTCATCTAAAAGATTATGTACATTGAGCTGATAACGTAGCTGATCTGATGGGGCATAGTAAGCGTTTAAGTTGAGTAACGTATATTCAGGTAAGTTGAAGCCATTATCTGTACTGTGTCCACTACGTTTACCAACATAGACTGCCGTTGCGCCAACTCCAACTTTGTCTGCATTGGCAAGATCCCATTCGTAGTTGCTACTCACAGAACCACTATGTTTTGGCACATTACTCAACCTCGAACCTTTAACAAGGCTCTGGTCTTTTTCCACTTGTGCATCTGTATAGCTATAATTTGCACGGACAGAGAGTCGATCACTCAGTTGGGTTTCAATATCGAACTCTAAGCCTTTACTAGAGACTTCTCCAGCGGTGATCTGATAACTACTATCTGTTGGATCGGTAGTCAGTACATTTTCTTTATCCATTTTAAACAGGGCTAAACTGATTAAACTTTGTGGGTTTATTTGATATTTCCCACCAATTTCATAGCTTTTGCCTTTTTCAGGATTAAAAACATTGCCATTTCTGTCCATTCCACTGTTGAGGGCAAAGGATTTTCCGTAGTTGGCGTACCATGACCAACGATCATTCAGTCGGTAATTCAACCCCAAGCGTGGACTGGTTTGTTGCAAGTCTTGTTGGTTGGATGTATGTGCAAGTTTATTTTGAAAATCTTGGCTAATGTGATCAAAACGCGCACCGAACAGCACACTCCATTGATCATTCAGAAAAATTTGATCTTGTAAATTCAGTGCAAAATAGCGTTGCTGTTCTTCGGTATTAATGAAAAGAGGAAGCTCTGGCGAATACTGCCCATAATTTGGATTATAGATATCAATGCTATTTTGCACGCTACTGCTGTGGTTTCGACGCAGTTGTAATTGACGGTACTTCATTTGCCCAAGTTCAGTGCTCAAAAGTACTTCATGGCGTGCCCAGCCTTGTTGGATTTTCCCAAGTAGCTCCGTTTGAAAGAGAACATCATCACTTTTATTGTCACGATAGCGACGTTGACGTTCTAATGTCCGTCCATCACTCTGAATACGACGAGGTTCACTGGAAAAGCCTTTGAGTTGAGTATCTTTTACGCTGAGGGCATTATGCATTTTCCAGTCATCATTAAACTGATGCGCAAGTCGAAGCTGATAAAAATGATCTTTTTGAATATGATCACCATCATCAGGTTCGCCTGTAAAGGTTTTTGGGTCCATCACAAATTGTTTTTGATAACTGCTCACACCACGATCAAAAGTTCCATCTTGTCGGGTAAATTCGCTATCAAAGTCCAATTGGGTCGAATCTGAAATTTTCCATGTGAGTTGAGGGGAGAAAAACCAACGCTCACTGTGCACATGATCACGAAAACTTTGATTATCTTCATGTGCTACCGCAATACGATAAGCCACAGCATCATTTATTGGGCTAGTATGTTCAAAACTGGCACGATATTTTTCTAAACTGTTAGCACGTAAATTAACTTCTGAAGAGCTTTCCCACTGCGGTTTTTTGGTGTTGATATTGAGTAAACCGCCAGCTTCCCCGCGACCATATAAAGCAGCCATAGGACCTTTTAAAAAGTCGAGTGATTCAATATTCACCATGTCTCGCGGCGCACTGAGCCCACGGTTGACACTCAGACCATTTCTTATAATTTGTGCCCCAATATTTGGGTCTGTACTAAAACCTCTGAATGAGAAGTTATCCCAAAATCCGCCACCATAATTGGTTTGATTATAAACACCACTTACTTGTGTTAATGCGTCATCAATACGCTGTACATCTTGTTGCTGAATTAGAGCTTTAGATAACAAACTTCGACTGAAAGGTACGTCTAAAATGTCATGAGAAAACTTAGTCATTGCGGTACTTTGTTGCAAGCTTTCATCTTCAGTTTCGGCTTGCAATTGGATGGTCTTGAGTACTTCTGTAGAGGTTTCAGCCCATGTAAAAGAACTTAATAGGCTTAAATATAAACTGGAAGAAAGAAGTGTAAATTTATTCATCATGATGGAGCGTAGTTTAGATGCTGTATTGTTATGTTATAACATTTTGTTGGGTTTGTGTTAGCAATATTGGTTTAATCTCTAAAAAAATGAAATAAATCAAAAAGTATAGAAATAAATATCCATCATGACACAATTAAAAAAATGGGTTTAATTTTTCATTTCATTCTTAGCCATTTATTTAATGTCTGAGCCAAAATTCAGGTTTACTCAGATTACAGATGACGTTGTCAAGTCGTATATTTCTTGTAGACCTTAAGGCCAGACTAAAAGCTGTATGAGATTTTTATTTTAAGGTTATTTCAAAATTATTTAAAAAGCTGAGATATGTTGAATAATGTGCTTGTTCATTCTAAGAAAATTGTGAATACTCAAGCCGCAAAACTTGGGCTGTAATATTATTTTTTGGGGTTAGCAACTACTGTGAAAACGTATCCATTTTCTCGTTTACAAAAAGCATTATTGGCGGTTGGTTCATTTTCATGTCTAGGGCTGAACTCGGTATGGGTACATGCGGCAGAAGACAGTGATGTGGCACAACTCGCAATCATCACAGCGACTGCTCAAGCTGAACCAGCTGCGTATTATCAACCCAAAGTTAATTTGTCTGGCTTTGCCCAGCAAAACCTTGCAGCCATTCCTGCATCTATTAACACCGTTACTGCTGAACTGATAGCAGATCAACATGCGAAAACACTCAGCGATGTAGTAAAAAACGATGCATCTGTTGGTGATGGCTATGCACCGATTGGCTACTATGCAAACTTTGTAATGCGGGGATTTAGCCTAAATGCCGGATCAAGTTATTTACTGAACGGTAATTTGCTTCGTGGTGAGCAAAATGTAGCGCTTGAAAATAAAGAGCAAGTCGAAATACTCAAAGGCATGAGCGCGATTCAAAGTGGGATGTCGACCCCAGGTGGAGTCGTGAATTATGTAAGTAAACGCCCCAAAGATGTCCAATCTTTAACTCTTGAAGCAGATAGTCATGGCGGTAGTCGTGTGGCAACAGACTTTGGTGGATGGCTTGGAGATAATCAACAGTTTGGTTATCGTGTGAATGCAGCGTATGAAGACATTCATCCCTATGTTGAACATGCTGACGGTATACGTTTGTTTGGTTCCTTGGCTTTAGACTGGAAAATTTCAGATCGTTCAAAACTCGAATTTGATCTTGAATCACAGCGTCAAAAACAGCGTTCGGTACCGGGCTATCAGCTATTGGGCGGTGAAACTATACCGACAGGAGTGGAATGGGATCGTTTGCTAGGCTATCAAAGCTGGAGTAAACCGATCACCAATGAAAGTCTAAATACGAGTCTGAAATATAGTTATCAAATTAATGATAACTGGAGTAGCAATCTGTCGGCTTCACAAAGCCGTGTGGTCGTAGATGATTACTCAGCTTTTGCCTATACCTTTGATACTGATGGTAACTATGACATTTATGATTTCCGCAGCCCAGATGACAGTTATCTCACCCATCAATTTAAAACAGGTTTGAACGGAAAATTCAGCACTGGAGCATGGCAACATAGCCTGAGTTTAGAGTTATCACATGCTTACAAACGTCATACTCAGTATGATGCAATCAATGAATGGATAGGTTCAGGAAATATTGATCATGATCCTATTACCTATACGCCTACGGACAAAGCCTTAGGTAATCATTACAAATCATTAGATAGTCAACAAACAGCCCTCAACGTGTTGGATCAAATCAAATTGAATGATGCTTGGTCAGTTTTGCTGGGTGGTAAGCTTTTGCATTTAAATGAAAGTGCTTATGCAGCAGATGGTAACAGTATTCGCGACACTGACTTCAATCGTTTCTTACCACAGCTTGCGTTGATGTATCAGCCTTGGCAGAACACTCATCTGTATGCTTCTTATGCCAAAGGATTAAGTGATGGTAGTCAAGCGCCTGCATATACCAATAATGCTTATGCCACCTTAGCACCAAGACATTCAGTCCAGTATGAGTTGGGCCTTAAACAGCAATGGCAAACGATGTTGTTCACAGCAGCATTATTCGATTTAAGACAAGACAATCAATATACCAATAGTGCTAGTAATTATGTCACCGATGGTGAACAACACAACTTAGGTTTGGAATTGGGATTGCAAGGTCGTGTTGCTGAGAATCTAGATATGACATCGACGTTGGCGCTGACCCGTTCACGTTTAGAAAATGTACAAGCAAATGAATATGCAGGGCATCAGACCCAAAATGTACCAAAGCTACGTTTTGCCAGTCATGTGTCTTACCAAATGCCTCAAGTCGAGGGCTTACGTTTACTTGCAGGTATGCAATACAGCAGCAGTAAATACGCCAATAAAACGGGTACGGTTAAAGTTTCAGGCTATAGTGTATTTGACGCAGGTGCAGCTTATAACTTCCGTGCTTATGGTTATGATAATATGCTGCGTCTGAACGTGGACAACTTGTTCAATAAAAAATACTGGTGCGATGCAGGAAGCTTCTTCGGGGATGATTATTTATTTCTGGGCACACCACGTACAGCGCAGTTTTCATGGACTGTGAATTTTTAAGAAATACGTTTAAGTAAATAAAAAAGGCATATTCCACAATATGCCTTTTTTATCTGATGATGAATTGTCTTAGACTTTACTAAAGGGCTCTTTTCAGTCTCTATATTGGTAGCTCAATTATTTTTCGAACTGACTTGAAAGGTAATCACGATTGAGCCATTTCAAAACAACCTGTGCCAATGCTTTGGGCTGTTCCAGAGGTATCATGTGCCCCGTATTTTCAATCACAGCCAAGTCGGAACCCTTTATTTGTTGATATAATTCGTTGGCTTCATCTGCTGAACGGATTTGGTCTTGCTCACTGTAAATAATCAAAGTGGGGCACAAAATTTTTGTTGTATCCTGCTCATTTCTATTCAGCAGAGACTGTCTCACAAAGGTGTCATAGCCTAAATGCTGTCCCATTTTCTGAATCTTATGTATCAGCCTATCATTGTGATTATTTGAAGGGTGCAAGGTTTTCCGAATAGCCGTTGAACTTAAACCTTTAAATGTTTCTTTTGAACACAGTTTAATCACCATCATTTTCTGCTGTCTTTGCTGTGCTGTATCAGAACGTAGTGAGGATGCAATGAGAATCAATGCAGAAACTTGCTCTGGAAACTGCTCCACTATAGACCTTGCAACATAGCCACCTAAAGAAAAACCGATCAAGATAAATTTTGGAGGTAAAGAGCGGATCATATATTGAGCAATTTCGGGGATGGAATTTCCATGCGATAAATTGGCTCGAATCAATTGCCATTCTGAGGGCAGCTCCTGCACAAAGTCATCCCATAAAGATTGATCTAACATAAAGCCTGAAATCAAAACTACAGCTAAAGATTGTTTTATCATTGGCTTATTCATTTCTGAGGATGTTTTAAAACCACTAGATATATTGACGAAATAACGCTGCGGCGATGATGCCAGAGGCAATTGCAAGCAATGGCTTTTTCACCACCAACATCACGACAAGTGTCGTTAATAAGGCCAATCGCGCGCCATTATCGCCCTCAACAGCAATCGGAGCTAAAAGTGCGACCAGTACAGAGCCTGACATTGCAGTAATAAACCGTTGAGCAGTATCAGTGATGGGGACATAAGACATAATAAATACGCCACCCCAACGTGTAACCAGTGTGACGAGGGCCATAATTGCGATGATGGTCAACGGATATGCTGTACTTAGCTCTATATTCATATTTTTTTCTCTTTCCAAAGCAAACCAATAACACCACCTGCAAGTGCGCCGATGACCACATGACTATTTTTCGGCAAATACCAATAAGCCAATAGTGAAATACAAGCAGATGCAGCCCAAATCAACACCATACGTAGATCTTTTTTTCCACCTACAACCATTGCCAATAAGAAGCAAGACATAACCATATCAAGCCCAAAAGCATTTGGATTTTGAATGCTATGCCCAAAATACAAGCCAAGCCATGTACCTATAATCCATGCGACCCAAAGTGCTAAACCTCCGCCAAATAACAATCCAAAACCAGATTGACCTCGGCTAAAGGCTTGTAAAGATAAAGCCCAGTTTGCATCCGAGATCACAAGCAGAACACCGTATCTTTTCATTGGAGAAAGATGGCGTAACCACGGGTAAAGAGAAGCCCCCATTAAAAGATGACGTGCATTAATAAAGAAAACGGTAATCATCAACGGAAACAATGATATTTGTTCGCCCCATAATTCCAAAGTTGCAAATTGGGAAGCGCCTGCAAAAACCAAGGCGCTCATTAACATACTGGAATCGTTACTTAAACCTGTATGTGTCGAGGCCAATCCAAAGGCTGCACCAAAAATCACAACGAAAAGTGAAATAGGCAATAAGCTTTTAAAGCCAGACCAAACATCTGAAGTGTTGAGGCTATATATCTCTTGGGTTGTATTAGACAAAGCTATTTCCTTTTCATTATCAGTCGTATGTCTCAAGTTAGGGCGTGAGTCGCAGAGTGGCATCAATACAACTTGATACTTTGTAAGACTTGATCTGTTGTAAATTATGCACTTAGAAAGAGAAAAAGAAAAACGCATAAAACTTAAGTATACTATTTGAAAATCGAATAGGTGGGGCGGTCTTGAACTTAAAAGATTTGCAGATTGACTGGTTAAAGTGCTTTGTCACAGTGGTTGATATGGGAACGTTGTCTCATGCCGCTCCTGAGCTTTATCGTTCACAGTCGGCGGTAAGTATGCAGCTCAAAAAACTAGAAGATGCGCTACAGTGTCAACTTCTCATCAGGTCCCATCGACAGATTGAATTGACCGCAGAAGGGCAGCTTCTTTTAGGTTATGCAAGACGGATTTTGGATTTACATTATGAAACGCAACAAGCTTTTCATAAAGATGAGTTAGTGGGGCGAATTCGACTGGGGGTCCCTGATGATTATGCTGCGCAATATCTCACACCTGTATTAAAGCGCTTTGCACCACGTTATGGAGGCGTTGAAATCGAACTCTATTGTGAACAATCCACTTCCTTGATTCCGCGTGTGGATAGTGGAGACTTGGATTTAGCCTTGATTTCTCGTGATGATCCTCGGCAGGGTACTTTGCTGTTCCACGAACCAATGGTCTGGGTCGGCTCACCACAATTTGATATTTGGAAAAATGACCCGCTACCTATAGCTGTTTATGAAAGTGCTAGTCTAGCTAAACACAGTGCAATTCATTCACTCGCTTTACAGGGACGTCGTTATAAGGTGGTTTATCACAGTTCTAGCTTAGTTGGGCAGATCGCTGCTGTTGAAAGTGGTTTGGCTGTCGCTGTCTTGACCAAATGTAGCGTGCCATCTCATTTAGATATTTTAGGTGCGGAACAGGGTTTAGGGCCTTTGGAGCCGATGGAAGTATCGGTCTATCGTAGTCGTATCTCACAGGGCTCTAAAGCCGTAGATCACCTTTATGAGCTGTTAATTAAAACCTTGCGACAATCAACGGCCTATTAAAAAGTCTGACATTATATTTGAAAGAAAAAAGTATATGAATAGGTTAAATGTCTATGTGTGTTTTCAATATTTTGAGTGTATACAGATCCCTATATATATTCATGATGTTGGGTTTTAGTATCCACTTGAGTTAAAAGCAATAACTGCAGGATATACAGGACTTATTCATCCGACATGGACATCAAATACTTTGGCTTCTCACTTATAGTCCCGATCTGAATCCTATTGGAAAATGTGGGAGTGGGTGAAGAAAAAAGAAGAGAATGGTTGGTTGATTCGATAGATATACTTTTCAAGTTGCTTTTTAGTATTTGTATGGAAAATTAAGCGGTTTCACTATAATATGATTATTATGCTAGTCTATAACTTTTTCTAATTATTAATCAATTAGTTGATACCTCTGTCTCTAAAGCAGAAGGATTATTTTTATGCTGTGTTTATTGGTCAAAAAACTCAGCCCAATCCGCCATCAAACTCTTACATTTTGGAGCTAACATGCAATTAGGCCTAAAAAGATTATGTACAACGGTTTTGATGACATTAATTATTTCTCAAGTTCAAGCGGGAGATAAGGTTACTGAAAATGTAACAAATAATATGTTTGCATTAAAACAACGCATAGAAAGCTATTTAAATAATGGGGTATATGTAACCAAGGCAGATGAAAAAAATATTAATTTATTCAAAGATAAAGTAGAGGAAATTCAAATTGATGGTTCTAGGCTTCGTTCAGAGAATGAAAATTTGGATACTAAACAGCTCATAAGAAAATTTAAAGATGAAACAAAATCTATAGTTTATTTAGATATTTATGTGATTAGTGATAAATTAACTAAATCTAATATTGGTTTATGTGGCAAATATAAAATTGTTCGATTGGATGGTAAAGAACTTATCTCGAAAGCCTTTGTTGAATATAAATATGAGTCAACTTTAGCAAATCAGATGTATGGCGGTGACAGTAAAATATGTAAGATAAATTAGAATTCTCTAATTTAACGTCGAAGTCATTGATGACTTTTATAAAGGTGTTGTTCAAAAATAAGTATTCAATGGAGGGAAATAAAAGCAAAAGTAATCTGATTCTTGCTTTTATTTTCTGATGTACGCTTTTGATAGCCATTTTAATGTGCAGTTTCATTGAATTAGAGTATGTGTATTCCTATAATTTTTATACTCAAAAATAAAAGTTTCTGTGATATTTGAAAAATTGAGTAAAATATCAGCAAAAGCCTTAATTTTTATACGCAACGTTCTATTCAGCACGAATCCATATTTGTGTGCCACCTAAAAGTGGGTTTAAAAGATAACCTCGTAATTTTAATTTTTGACCATCTGGCATTATCTCTACATTCAATTGATAAGTCCGCCCTGAATCAGGGTCAATCACAGAACCTCCTTCAAAGGTATTGTTTGAAATATGCTTTAGATTTTTGATCAAAGCCACACCTTGTAGTTTTTTCCCTTTGAGTTCACCGCCACAGGTTACACATGAATTCACATTTTGTGTTTGTAAAACTTCAGCAACTCGGCCTGAGTAAGTTCCATCTTTTCCTTTACTGAATTGGATAATATTCAGTGGCTTTCCTGTTTTATCATTGATCGCTTTCCACTTTGTCCCATTTAAATCAGCGGACCATGTAAATGTTGTAACTAACGTCGTAAAGGTAAAGATGAGCGCTTTTTTCATAAACTTATGCCTCGAAATTGAATCAGTCCGTGTAGCATATCCAATCCAATAACAAGGCCATTCATCCAAAAATGACAAGATATATTCGAAACACGCCAAATTCGGTTTTTCATATACACATAATATTTATAGACCTTTTACGAAAGCGAGCAGTTAAGGCGCTAAAATGCTGTTTTTGCAAGCAGTCAATTACTTACAAGAGTCTATATGTTCGCCAGAAAAACCAAGTTTACTCAGGCTGAACACCACAGGTATTAATGGTCATTGCTACCATGACGTAATGACCAACCAACATACAAAATTCAACAACTTGGTCATCATTAAAGTATTTTTTGAGCTGCTGAAATTGTGTGTTATTTAAAGTTTTATCCGTGAGTAAAGCATCTACACTGTTGATCATCGTAGCGAGTTTGTCATCCCATAATTTAGAATGATCTAGCGTAATAGACTCAACAATATGATTTTCAATACCGAGTTCTGCTGCAAAATGGGTATGGTGTTTCCATTCATAAGAACACTGTAGTTTCCAAGCAATTCTAAGGATAATTAGCTCTTTATCAACGCGACCAATATTTCCTTTAAATAAAATACTTTTCATAAAAAAAAGATAATTGGGAAATAGTTTATCTAAACGAGCCAATACGCCAAACACATTCAGTGGTACTTCAGACTTTGCGCCATATTGCGTGACTTTAAGAAAAACCTTCTGCGTGAGATTGGACTGAGAAAGGGATAATGGTGCAATTCGAACTTGCTCATTTTTCCATTTTGGTGGGGTAATGTTTAAAGCATTCATCGTTTACTCCTTAAAATTTATAGGCAATTTTTAATGCATAGGCCCATGCAGTGCTGTCTTTAAATTCAGCAATATAGTTGTCAGTACCTTTTTGGCTAGCAGATTGGATTTTGCCATCACCGAACATAAAGTAACGAACTCCTAAGCTGATGTCGTAATTGCTAGCAGGGCTGAATTTTGCACCGAGTCCGACATTCCAGTAACCATCCACAGGGCCAAGCATAGATACAGGTTCACCCGTACCACTGTCCCAGCCTAAAGAAACGCTACCTACAAATTTCTCATGCAGTTTTCGAGCAACCCCGACAGTTACAGAATATTGATCTTCTGGATATTCCAGCAGATTTAGACCATTACTCAGTTTTCCAAACCAATATGGTTGAATGGTAAAATCTTTCCAATTAACCCAGCGTAGTTGGGTAAATGCTAGGGTATTGTGTGCGATTCCTGTTTGAAGGTCTAAATTGACAGATTGAGGGGTTTCGATGGTTGTTTTGCCCGTATTGGGTAGGTCAGACAAAACGGCACTTGCACGAGTCTCTTTAATATCCAAATCATGTTCGATTTTAGAACGATAGGTTAGAGATGTTTTGAGGGCAATTTCTGGGATTTCATAACTCAAACCAGTCACCCAGCCAACACCATTACTGTCATTGACTTCAATGTTGTACAAACCAAATGCTGCGGGGCCACCATTGGCATAACCGCGTAGTTTTGCTGATGCCGAAACGGTCTGATACGCAGGGCCTGCATAGATTTGAAAGCGGTCATTGAGTTTATAACCAAGTAACATCGTGAGATTTTCTGTACTGACTTCTGCCTGTGTAGCTTCACCATTGAGGCTAAATACAGGTGCTTGCTGTACTGGATACTCTGAATCTGTTCCAAAAGGCTGATCATAAAGCAGACCAAATGCTAGATGATCTGTGAGTTGAAGTTTCAACCCAGCAAAGGGTGCATTGTAGCTTTTACCAATGTTTGAGATTTCCGCATTTGCACCAACAGGGAAGTTAGGGCTAACTTGACCTTCTGCTGTTGGTGATAAAACAGATATCCCTGCTTCAAAATAATTATTGGGTTGCAGAAAAGCGGCAACAGATTGTGTGGTTCGTTCCAATCCTGCTGCTGTGGCTAGACTAAAAGGTAAAATACTGAGGCCAGCACTTGCGAGAATATGATAAACGAGAGCAGTTTTTTTCATGTCGAATTCCTTAACTTCTTAGGTCTTGCTCCTCAAGACAAGTGATCAGTCTAAGGTGTTCTGATTTGAGAGAGGTGGTGCTAGCGTCTCAATGCAATAGTGCTATCGTCTCAAATTGGGTGCTTTGCCATTGTTTAGGGGGCATACCGAAGTAATCTTGAAAAGACTTAATAAAGTTAGAAGGATGACTAAAACCGAGGGTATAAGCCAAGTGGCTTACAGTCCCTTTGTTTTGTAGAAGATATTTACTGGCAAAGTCCATACGCACTTGCTGAATCAGATCTTCATAGTTGGTGTGATAGACATGCAACTTTCTAAAAAAAGTACTGCGTGAGGTAAATAACAATGCTGCGAGATCTTCAGCTTTTAACGGTTGATGAAGATGGCTATGAATCAAACTGAGCACTCTAAATATCCAATATTTTTTAACCCTAAAAAAATCTTTAAATTGTGATTCTGCCTGTTGTTTTAATTGCAAAAATTCAGATGAGCTATTAGAACTTACAGCTTGTCCAATGTTTGAGCTATGTTTAGGATCATGGATAATAAGTTGTGTTTCAGGTTGATTCCATGAAATTGAACAGGGTAGAAAATGGAGTTGTTTGGCATGGCTCGGTATTGAAAACTCAAAATGGAGCTGTAAGTTCTCAATATCAAACAATTGGCTAAGCAGTCGAATGAGTAAGATGCTGATGACTTCCTGACTATATTGATAAATGTCCCCTAGAGGGATCATTTTACGATAGCGAATCACAAAATAATCTTGATCCTTTTCAACCTTAAACCATAATGCAGGATCAATTAGCACGCTATATCTTTCCAATACATAGAGTGCATCCTTGAGTGTTGGACAGTGCTGTAATAGTTGACCAACGAGGCCTAAATCCTGTAATTGAATATGCTGTCCGACTTTGATGGACAATTGATTCAAATCAAGTGCTGAGAGGCAATTTCCCACCAAAATACTCATTTCTGAATAGGTCAATTTAAAATGAGGATCACGTAATTGCTGAATACACAGTTCTAATTGCGCAAAAATCACATCTTCAGAAATATGCTCTTGCAGACACAACTCTACGATCGCCCGAGGAATATAACTCGGTAAGAACGATTCATGAAAATCAATGTGCATCTTTAGACCTCTTCTGATTGAACTAAACGGTGTTCATGGCTGAGAGGTTCTAAGCGTTGAATGAGTAGACCAAAAATAAAAGAAAATACATACATAAACAGTGAATACACTGCCGCAGGCATTGCAATGGTGGTATTCATCAGCACAGTTAGCGCAATTGTCATTGCCAAAGTGCTGTTATGTAAGCCAATTTCAAAGGCGCAAGCACGGGCTTGGTAGCTATTAATCTTAAACAAACGAGGGACAAAATAACCCACAGCCAAACTAGAAAAACAAAATAAAGCACTGGCAATACCGACTTGTTCTAGATAATTAGCAAGGTTTTGACGCTCTAAGAAAATCGCACCAGAGATGATCAAGATCAGGAAAATCACTGAGAAAATTTTTACAGGTTTTTCTAATTTGTGCGCAATATTGGGAGAAAGGTGTCGAATGCACATACCAATGAGGACAGGCACAATAATAATCAGAAACACTTGGATGATTTTACTGAATTGTAAGCCCAGTACTTGATGATTCTCTGAAAAGAATGTAATCGCAAAATTGGCAATCAAAGGCAGTGTAAAGGCAGCCAAAACTGAGTTGATGGCTGTTAAAGAAATATTAAGTGCAACATCACCTTTGAATAAATGGCTATATAGATTCGCTGTTGGCCCACCAGGTGTCGCAGAAAGTAGCATTAAACCAATCGCTAGCAATGGGGGGAGTTTTAATACATGACAAATGGTAAAGGCGATGCCAACCAAGAGTACCAATTGACAAAATAAAGCCACTAAAATGGCTTTAGGATGTTTGCTGACACGTAAAAAGTCTTTAGGTGTTAATTCTAAGCCTAAGCCGACCATAATAATTGCCAATGCTGCTGGCAAAAGAACGGTAATAATACTGAGCTGTCCCATGCGTTTATCCTAACTGGGATACAGCAAACGCAATCCTTGTGAGTTGAACGGTCATGATCGACTGTTTTCGTGATTATTCGATTTTACTCATTTCGATGGTAAGTAATTGGACGAATAATAGATTGTACGCCTTGCTGAATCACTTCATGCTGAATAGTGCTTTGCAATCAAAATTAATGTTTAGGCAAAGCACCAAAAAAGAAGAAAAATAAATACGGTTTGTAAGTTTCTCGCTATTCATCTCAGTGAATGACTTATCCACAAATGTATTGAGCAGTACCCATTTTTCTTTCCAAATCTGTTGCTGAATTTTTGATTGTGAATTCAGTATTAAATACATTAACGCAAGTTTAATTGCGTTAGCAATAGGTTGTGCTATATTTAATGCAAGTTTTGTTGCTTTAAATGGTTGGAGATATGAGTAATGTCGACAAGGTGCCTACTGCACTGATCGTAGAAGGCGGTGGTTTACGTGGGATATTTTCAGCAGGTGTGCTAGATGCTTTTATTGAAAATAACTTCTATCCCTTTGAAATTTATATCGGTGTTTCTTCAGGATCGGGTGTTATTGCCAGTTATTTATCAGGAAAATTAGGACGAATGTCAGCAGTTTTTTCTGATTATGCACGGCGACCACAAAGTATATCTATTGTTCGCTTTCTAAGTGGTGGTCATCTGATGGATTTGGATTGGCTATGGGAGATTACACTCAAAGAGTTACCACTTGATTATGATACGATTTTTGAGCGAAAGTCACAGTTTTTCATTGGCTTAACCTCTGTTGCAACGGGGACTGCGGTATATATGCAACCAACCCCTGAAAATTTTATTGATTTGGTAAAAGCGTCCTGTGCTATTCCAATGGTTTATCGAAATTTTCCTTTGATTGATACTCAGCCGATGGTTGATGGGAGTATTGCGGATTCACTTCCAGTACAAGCAGCGATTGCACAAGGTGCTCAGCGAATTATGGTGATTCGATCTCGACATCAGCATTATCAGAAAACATGGAATCCCATCACACATCTCGTGGCTGCCTATGCTTTACGAAAAAGCCCAGCACTCAAAGCGACTTTCGCACAACGTACCACTCGCTATAATCAAACTCTTGCACTCATGCGAAATCCGCCATTGGGTGTGGAAATCCTAGAAATATGTCCACCAAAGGCATACAAAGCAAGTCTATTTGGGCGAAGTGCCGTACATTTGGAACATGGTTATGCGCTTGGATTAAAAGCAGGTCAGCAAGCAATGGCGCAATGGAAAAATCGTATGTAGGCAGACAGCATTACACGTCGCTTTCTCTATAACCTACTACTCATACTTAGGTTGAATTAGTATGATTAATATTAAATGCTTGTGGTGTTTGATTTAAATATTAATCTAGGATTTCAAATAAATCACGATCACGTAAAATCGACTGTACACGCTGCTGAATCATTTCATCACTGATTGGTCGCTGTAATAAAAAATAATGGGTCAGTAGAGGTCCAACGACCTCTGAAAAAACGCGATATTGATCATATTTTTTTGGCCATTCACCACGTTCTATCGCATGTTCAAAAATACTTTGACCAATGCGGATCCTATCTTCCCAAAGTTGAAGATTGAGTGCTTTAAACTCAGGAACAGTATGGGCTGTAAATCCAAGAAAAATCAGTGTACTTCCAATCGGTGTTTGAATGAGCTGCACGATGGAACGCATATTGTGTTCTAAATCTTTGACCAAACTTCCTGAGTCAATTGTTGTCAATTGTGAGTTTGCAAACTCGGAAATCGTATCCAAAATTAATTCTTCACGTGTCGGCCAGCGGCGATAAATCGTAGTTTCATGTACTTCAGCACGTTTTGCCACAGCAGCAATGCTAAACGCCAAATATCCATTTTCGCTGAGCTCTAATAACGCTTTTTCCAATACTGTATTTCTGACTCGGGCACTACGTCCTCCTGTACGGCGTTTCACTTCAGGTTGCTCAGTTTCTTTCTTTGATTCAGTCATTACAAATAATTTTCCAGCATGGTTTGCTCTATAAGTTCAATATCTTAAAGCAAAAATCCTCATTTTCCGTATTCATTATGAATCTGGTACGAAATAAATTAACGCAAGTGCACTTGCATTAACAAGATATTTTGTTATATTTAATGCAAGTTTTATTGCTTTAATGAGTTTCACAAGACATGAGGTAGGTGAAAAATGGCAATTGGATACAAACAAAAACCGCAAGGTGTATTAGAAAAACTCTATCGCTTTGTGTCAGAGCAAGGATCGAAGCTCACCCCAAATACCGATGATGTCTTGTTGAAAGATGCGCAAGACGGTTTTCGTAAAGCACAACGTATCGCATATGACTGTGTGACCGAAGTTGGGAAAAAACTGCATCATGGAATGACTGAAATCGAAGCAGCTGATTTGCTCGATCAGTATCTAAAAGCCGCTGGCTGTGACCGTTATATTCATCGACCTTTTGCTTGGTTTGGCGAGCATACTCGTTTTGATCCTTATCAAGGCTATGGTGAATATCATCCTAGTGATAAGCAGTTGAAGCAGGGCGATGTGGTGATTTTAGATGTTTCACCTGTGGTGAATGGTTACACCGCTGACGTCGGCTATACCACGAGCTTAGAACGGCATGAAGAATTAAAACAGGCACAAGATTTTCTATTGAATTTGCGAGCAGATTTGCCTCGTATGTTTGAATCTAGCATGACACCAAAAGAAATTTGGGCGGCAGTTGATCGCAAAATTGCAGATGAAGGCTATGACAATATCCATGCGAAATATCCATTCTGCGTATTAGGGCATCGTGTATTCAAGATAAAAAAACAAGCAGCTAAAGCCAAGCGTATTCAAGTCGGTTCTATGGGCTGGTTTTCAGTTGAAACCAATTTGAAATTTTTAAAAACTGGATTCAATGCTGCTTTATCCCCTGAAAATGTAGGCTCAAAAATCGGCTTATGGGCAATTGAGCCACATATCGGTTGGTCAGGTGCAGGCGCTAAGTTTGAAGAAATTTTAGTGGTCGATCATCAGGGTGCACGTTGGTTAGATGATGATGTACCGCATCTACACTCGAACAATCACGTCGTTAAGCAG